>NZ_JBEOUR010000012.1:0-55732 GCF_040302605.1 Microbacterium sp. NPDC097977 | reverse complement strand
GCCGACACGCCACTCGCAGGATCGTCTGTCGGCGAGCATCCTTCATCTGGCGTGTCGGCCCCCGTTGTGAACAACGCGGCGGCCTCGGGCTCTGCGGCACTTCGTCGGGGGCTGCCGCGCGTCTCGGGTGGCGAGCCCTGGCCGCCGGCGGGCGCGGTCGCATCGGCGGTCGCGAGTGCACACGACCTTGTCGCCCCGGGTCCTGCCGTTTCGGATCGTGCCGTACCGGGTCCTGCTGCTCCGGGGGCCGCCGATTCGAGTCCTGCCGTTTCGGGTCCTGCCGTTTCGAGTCCTGCAGGGCCTTCCGCTTTGGGGGCCGACACGCCACCCGCAGGATCGTCTGTCGGAGAGCATCCGTCATCTGGCGTGTCGGCCCCCGTTCCAGACGGTGCGGCGACACGGCCCTCGATGTCCGTCCGTCGCGGGCTCCCGCGGGTGACAGGCGGCGCGCCGTGGCCACCGGAAGGGACGGCGCCCGTTCTACCGACGTCCGCGTCGTCCACTTCGGGGGCCGACACGCCGCAATCCGGACCCATTCCCGGCGGAAGCCCTACGGGTGGCGTGTCGTCCCCCCAAGTGGAGGACACGGTGTCGGCGTCGGACACGGTGTCGGCGTCGGCCACGGCGTCGGTGTCGGACACGGCGTCGGCCACGGCGTCGGCACCCGCCGTCGCTGCCCCGGCCCGAGTGCCCGTGCTCGGCGATCCGTCGGTGCCGCTGCCGGCGACGCGAACGGTCTGGAACGGCAGCGCCCCTCGGCACATCACGGCGGCGACGTCGACGGCATCCGGTCGGCCGAGGCCCTCATGGACCCAGGCGATCGCCGCTCTGCTGGGGGCTGCGGCTCTCGGCATCCTGGCGGCCGCGGCCGTCGCCTTCGTGCGTGCACTGCTGAGCTTCCCGTTCATGCAGGACTTCCTCGCCGCGTTCCCGGGGGAGTACACCCCGGCCATCGCCGTCGAACCGGGATTCGCGCCCTGGGTCAACTGGGCGCACTTCTTCAACGCGTTCCTGATCGTGCTGATCATCCGATCGGGTCTGCGCATCCGCAACGAGAAGCGGCCGACCGCGTTCTGGACCCCGCGCAACAACCCCAAGGGCAAGGTCAGCCTGACGATCTGGTTCCATCAGGCACTCGACATCCTGTGGCTGCTGAACGGCGCCGTCTTCGTGGTGCTGCTCTTCGTCACCGGGCACTGGGTGCGCATCGTGCCGACGAGCTGGGAGGTGCTGCCGAACGCGCTGTCGGCGGCGCTCCAGTACGTCTCGTTCGACTGGCCCACCGAGCACGGCTGGGTCAACTACAACAGCCTGCAGCAGCTGGCGTACTTCGTGACGGTCTTCATCGCCGCCCCGCTGGCCGCGGCCACCGGCTTCCGGATGTCGGGGATGTGGCCGAAGCGCGCCGAGCGACTGTCGAAGGCGTATCCGATCGAATGGGCCCGCGCCCTGCACTTCCCGGTGATGATCTACTTCGTGGTGTTCATCATCGGCCACGTCGCGCTCGTGTTCCTCACCGGGTTCCTGCGCAACCTGAACCACATGTACGCCTCGTCGGATGCCGTCGGCTGGACCGGGTTCTGGGTGTTCGTCGCCTCGATGGTGGTCATCGCCCTCGGCTGGGTGGCGGCGCGGCCGCTGGTGATCGCCCCGATCGCCAAGCTGTTCGGCAGCGTGTCGGGTCGCTGAGCCGTTCCGTCTTCAGCATCGACGCCGTCCGCGGACGCGGAACGGCCCCCGGATCGGAATCCGGGGGCCGTCGCTGCTGAATCGTGAACGCGGGGTTCGCGAGGTGCCGGTCTCAGCGGGTGAAGCGCACCTCGGTCAGCGTCTCGCCCAGGAACGGCTCGGTGTGGCTGGCGCCGTCGAGCGTGAATCCGTTGCGCGTGTAGAAGCGGTGGGCGCGGGGGTTGTCCTCGGCGACCCAGAGGTACAGCGATTCGTCCTGCTCGACCGCGGCGTCGAACAGCTTCTGGCCGATGCCGGTGGAGTGGTACGCGTCGAGCAGATAGATGAAGTAGAGCTCGCGGAAGGCGGGAGCATCCTTGTCGCGGGCGGGGCCGGAGCCGACGAAGCCGACGATCTCGCCGTCGACGAGCGCCGCGCGCATCGTGAACTCGGGACCCTGCGACGCCCAGTGCGTCCACAGCTCGGCCATGCGACGAGGCGAGACCTTCTCGAGAGCGGCCTTGCTGATCAGGTGGTCGTAGGTCTCGTGCCAGCACTGCGCATGCACGCGACCCAGAGCCTCCGCATCCACATCACGGACCGGACGGACGATGACTTCAGGCTGGGCTTCGGCGCTCATAGCGCGACTCTACGCGCGGCCCCGGGGAACCGGAAATCGAGCGGGGACCCTTGCGGGGGCCGATCCCGCCAGTGGAGGATTCGCACAACGATGTTCGTGATCCCTTCCGCGATGGCTACGATCGATCCTCGTGAACGTGATCTGGCGCACCCTCCTCGTCATCCTCCGTGCCCGTCGTCGCCTGCGCCGGGAGAAGACGCTCGACGTCTCGTCCGTCGGACGCATCCGGCTGACGACGCTGCCCACCGACATCGACATCCTCCGGCACATGAATAACGGCCGATACCTGTCGCTGTTCGATCTCGGTCGCTGGGATCTGCTCATCCGCACGGGGCTGCTCGACGCGATGACCGAGCGCGGCTGGTACGCGGTCGTGTCGAGCGAGACGGTGACCTTCCGCAAGTCGCTGCAGCTGTGGCAGCGGTTCGACGTGGAATCGCGCTTCGTCGGTCACGACGACAAGGCGGTGTTCCTCGAGCACAGGGCCGTGGTCGACGGGGAGATCTACGCGCGGGTGATCGTGCGATCGCGCATGCTGCGCCGCACCGGCGGCACGGTCAGCAACGAAGAGCTGTTCGCCGCGGTCGGCAGACCGGAGGGCGTGCCGGAAATCGACCCGTGGGTGCACGACTGGGCGGCGGCCTCTGCACTGCCGCCTGTGCGCACTCCGGCACCGAGCGTGTGGAGCTGACGGCGTGACGGATCCCTGGGGTCTCGGAACGCGCACGCCCGGCGCGACGCTGCTGGTCGGATGCGGCAAGCTCGGCGTGCGGCTCGGTGAGCGGCTGATCGCGCAGGGCGCGGAGGTCACCGCCATGCGGCGCCAGGCGGGCGCCGTGCCGTTCCCGACGATCGAGGCCGATCTGCGGCATCCGCTCGCGCAGCCGCTGCCCGCGTTCGATTCGGTCGTGATCACGTTGCCGCCGAGCACCGAGGGGGAGTCGATCTATCCGCCCGCGCTGCGCGGTCTCGCCAGGGCGCTGCCGACGATGCCCGACAGGGTCGTGTTCGTCTCGTCGACCCGGGTGTTCGAGGGGCGCCCCGGTGGCACGCCGCTGACCGAGCGCGACGCCCCGAAGGTGTCCACCGAACGTGGCGGCGACCTCGTCGAGGGGGAGCTGCTGGCGACCGAGCTCTTCGGCGCGCGGATCGTCCGCCCGGCCGGCATCTACGGCCCCGGCCGCGACTACCTCATCCGCCGCGTGCTCGAGCAGGCGCCCGTGGATCACACGCGCCGGACGAACCGCATCCACGAGACCGACCTCGTGCGGCTGCTCGAGGCGGTGCTGCGGGCGGATTCCGCACCGCCGCTGATCCACGCGGTGGACCGGGAGCCGGTGCTGCTGGGCGAGGTCGCCGCGCACATCGCCGCGCGACTCGGCGTGGCGCCCCCGCCGCACGCGGATCCCGAGGAGGGAGGCGGCACCGTGCTCGACGGGCACCTGCTGCAGGAGTTCCTCGGCGCTCTCGACTACCCGACCTTCCGCGAGGGGTATGACGAGATGATCGCTGCCCGCTGACCCAGGAACGACATCCCGTAACGACACGAACGGCACCCGGGAACGATCCGAACGGCACCCGGGAACGATCCGAACGGCACCCGGGAACGATCCGAACGGCACTCGAAACGACACGGACGGCACCCCGGGAACGATCCGACGCGCTGTCGTTCCCGGGCACGCGTGCATCGCCGTCCTAGGCTGAGGTCATGGCCGACCCGATGCCCTCGGCGGAATCCGGAACGGATCCCGCATCCGACTCTCTCGAGGCCCGCGCGGTCGCGCTCGCTCGGCGCTGGGCGGTCGAAGCCGCCGCCGCCGACGTGGACCCCGCTGCCGCGCGTCTGGCCGGCGTGCTGCAGGATGCGAACGGGCTCCCGTTCACGCTGGGATTCGTCGACGGGGTGATGCGTCCGGAGAGCCTGAGCGCGGCGGCCTCGCAGCTGCACCGGATCGCGCCGATCGTGCCGGAGTTCCTGCCCTGGTACCTGCGCTCCGCGGTGCGGCTCGGCGGCGGGCTCGCGCAGGTGCTGCCCACTCCGGTCGTCCCCATCGCGCGGCGCGTGCTGCGCGAGATGGTCGGACATCTCGTCGTCGATGCGCGCCCCGCCAAGCTCGGCCCCGCGATCGCGAGGATCCGCGAATCCGGCGCCAGGCTCAACCTCAACCTGCTGGGCGAGGCCGTGCTGGGCGAGGCCGAGGCGCAGCGCCGGCTCGACGGCATCCACGACCTGATCCGTCGACCCGACGTCGACTACGTCTCGGTCAAGGTGTCGGCGATCATCAGCCACATCTCGATGTGGGCGTTCGACGAGGTCGTCGACGCGGTGGTGGAGCGGCTGCTCCCGCTCTATGCGACGGCGGCCACGGATCGCACCTTCATCAACCTCGACATGGAGGAGTACCGCGATCTCGATCTGACGATCGCGGTGTTCACCCGCATCCTCGAGGATCCGCGTCTGGTCGGACTCGAGGCGGGGATCGTGCTGCAGTCGTATCTGCCCGACGCCCTGCCCGCTCTGCAGCAGCTCACGGCGTGGGCGCGCGAGCGGGTCGAGCACGGCGGTGCACCCATCAAGGTGCGCCTGGTGAAGGGCGCGAACCTCGCGATGGAGAACGTCGAGGCGCGCATGCACGGCTGGACGCCGGCGACGTACGACACCAAGGTCGACACCGACGCCAACTACCTGCGCTGCCTCGACTGGGCGCTGCAGGCCGAGCACATCGAGGCCGTGCACCTGGGCATCGCCGGACACAACCTGTTCGGCATCGCCTACGCCTGGCTGCTCGCCGGAGAGCGCGGACTGCGCGACCTCACCGCGGTGGCCGAGGCAGGGCAGCCCCCGATCGAGTTCGAGATGCTCCTGGGCATGGCGCAGGGGCAGGTGCAGGCGGTCTCGCGCGAGGTCGGTGAGGTGCTGCTGTACGTGCCCGTCGTGAAGCCCGACGAGTTCGACGTCGCGATCAGCTATCTCGTCCGGCGGCTCGAGGAGAACGCCTCGACCGACAACTTCCTCTCCGCCGCCTTCCGTCTCGGCGAGGAGGAGGCGCTCTTCGCCCGCGAGCGCGATCGCTTCCTCGACGCCGTCGCGCGCTCCGCATCGCCGACCCTGTGGGAGGGAGCACGGCGCACCCAGGACCGGCTCGCTCCCGTGCATGAGTCGATGCGCCCTGTACCCGTGGCCCCCGCCCCCGAGGAGGGGCTCACGAAAGCCGTGCTCGGCATCTCCCGGGGGTCTGCAGAGGCGACGGGGCCGTTCCTCGAGACCGCGGTGTACGCGCCGAGGGAGCTCGAGGAGGGGACCGGCGGCGCTCCGGGCTTCGCCAACACCCCCGACAGCGACCCCTCGCTGCCGGCCAACCGCGAGTGGGCGCGCTGCATCCACGCGCGCATCGCGGAGTCGCCTCTCGGCGTCGCGACCGTCGAGGCCGCCCGCATCGACGACCCCGAGGTGCTGGAACGCACGATCTCCGAGGTGCGCGATGCCGGCGCGCTGTGGGGGTCGCGTCCGGCGACCGAGCGGGCCGAGGTGCTGCTGCGGGCCGCAGCCGCATTGGAAGGCCGGCGGGGCGAGCTCATCGAGGTCGCCGCCTCCGAGACCGGCAAGATCTTCGCCGAGGCGGATGTCGAGGTCAGCGAGGCCGTCGACTTCGCGCGCTACTACGCGGCCAAGGCGAGGGAGCTGGATGCCGTCGCCGGCGCCGCGTTCGAGCCGGCGCGCGTGACCGTCGTGACCCCGCCCTGGAACTTCCCCCTCGCGATCCCGGCCGGCGGTGTGCTGGCGGCGCTCGCCGCAGGCTCCGGAGTGGTGTTCAAGCCGGCGCCGCAGTCGCGCCGGTGCGCCGCAGTGATCGCCGAGACGCTGTGGGAGGCCGGCGTGCCTCGTGACGTGCTCGCCCTCGTCGACATCGAGGAGGGCGACCTCGGCCGCACGCTGATCACGCACGACGCGGTCGACCGCGTCATCCTCACGGGCTCGTGGGAGACCGCCGCGCTGTTCCGCTCGTGGCGTCCCGACCTGCCGCTGCTCGCCGAGACGAGCGGCAAGAACGCGATGATCGTCACAGCCTCGGCCGATCTCGACCTCGCGGTCTCCGACCTGGTGCGCAGCGCGTTCGGACATGCGGGGCAGAAGTGCTCGGCCGCGTCGCTCGCGATCCTCGTCGGGCCGGTCGGCCGCTCGCATCGCTTCGCCCGCCAGCTGGCCGATGCCACGCGCTCGCTGCACGTGGGCTGGCCCTCCGATCCGCTCGCCGAGGTGGGGCCGGTGATCGAGCGTCCCCAGGGCAAGCTCGCCTGGGCTCTGACCGAGCTCGAGGGGGAGGAGAAGTGGCTCATCGAGCCGGCCGTGTCGGCCGACGACCCGAGCGGGCGGCTGTGGCGTCCCGGCATCCGCGTCGGTGTGCAACCGGGATCCCGCTTCCACCTCGTGGAGTTCTTCGGCCCGGTGCTCGGGGTGATGCACGCGCCGACGCTGGAGCGGGCGATCGAGCTGCAGAACGCCGTGGCCTACGGGCTGACGGCGGGGCTGCACACGCAGGATCCCGCGGAGCTCGCACTCTGGCTCGACCGGGTGCAGGCCGGCAACCTCTATGTGAATCGCGGTATCACCGGCGCCATCGTGCAGCGACAGCCGTTCGGCGGGTGGAAGCGCTCGTCGGTGGGGCCCGGCGCGAAGGCGGGAGGACCGAACTACCTGATCGGCCTCGGATCCTGGCGCTCGAGCGGATCGGGACCGGTGTCGAGCACCCTGCACCTGCGCGGCCTCGACTCCCGCATCACCGAGCTGATCGAGTCGGCTCAGCCGTCGCTCGACTACGAGTCGTTCGAGTGGCTGCGCCGGTCGGCGCTGTCGGACGCCTTGGCCTGGGACCGCGAGTTCGGCCAGGTGCGCGACGTGTCGCGACTGGGCGTGGAGCGCAACCTGTTCCGCTACCGGCCCGTGCCCGTCTCGATCCGGGCGACGGCGGATGCCGGATGGCAGGAGCTCCTGCGCGTCGTGATCGCCGCCGTGCGCGCCGGTGCGGCCTTCGTGCTGTCGACCCCGGTCGGTCTGCCGGCCGAGGTGCGTCGGGCACTCGGCGACGTCGGCGCGGTCGTGTACATGGAGAGCGACGACGAGTGGATCGCACGGATGCGGGGCCGCGGTGCCGACTCCGATGCGGCGTCGGAACTGCTCGACGCCGACACCCGGCCCGGCCGCGTGCGCCTCGTCGGACCGCGGAGCTCCGTCGCGACGTTGCATCGCGCGTTGGCGGAGGCGGTCGAGGGCGACCCCGATCTCGCGGTGTACGCCGGAGAGGTCACCTCCGCCGGTCGCATCGAGCTGCTGCCGTTCGTGCACGAGCAGGCGATCGCGATCACCGCGCACCGGTACGGCAACCCCGACGACTGGAGCGCCTCCGTCATCTGAGCGCTGGTGCCGGCGTTCGCGTCATCCGCGGCATCCGCCTCGGCCCCGGCATCCGCCTCTCCGCGCCTTCCGTGCGGGGTCAGAAACGCACCGGCGAACTGTGCGGGGCCAGAAACGCACCGGAATCGGGCGTTGAGGATGCGTTTCTGACCCCGCCTGCGTGCGGCGATGCATTTTCGACCCCGGCTGAGCGCGGGCCTCGGCTCTGGCGGCGTCCAGGGGCGGATGACACAATGGAGCCTGGCGTGCCCGAGTCGCATCTTCCCCGGGCGCCGGCTCTCATCGAGCGGCGCGGGTCGAAGGACCGTCGGGCCCCTGGACAGCGTCCGCCGCATCCGTTCGAGGAGCCCCATGTCTGTCGAGACCACCACGTCGACGTCCGAGACCACGCCGGTCCGCACCGCCCATCACCGTCGCTACCTGATGTGCATGCCGTCGCACTTCACGGTCAACTACTCGATCAACCCGTGGATGGAGCCCTCGCGTCCGACCGACACCGCCAACGCGGTCGCCCAGTGGCAGAAGCTGCACGATCTGTACCTCGAGCTGGGGCATGAGGTCGAGCTGATCGAGCCCCTCGCCGACTACCCCGACATGGTCTACACCGCGAACGGCGGCTTCGTGATCGACGGCCGCGCCTACGTCCCGAAGTTCCGCTTCGTCGAGCGGCAGGGTGAGGCGCCCGCGTTCGCCGACTGGTTCCGCGAGGCCGGCTACGACACCGTCATCCCCGAGGAGGTCAACGAGGGCGAGGGCGACTTCCTGCTCGTCGGCGACGTGATCCTCGCGGGCACCGGGTTCCGCTCCACCGGCGACAGCCACCGCGAGGTCGGCGAGGTGTTCGGCCGCGAGGTCGTCTCGCTCACCCTCGTCGACCCCCGCTTCTACCACCTCGACACCGCCATCGCGGTACTCGACCCCGTGCAGGGCGCCGAGAACGGCGGCCCGGAACGCGCCAACATCGCCTACCTCCCCGGAGCCTTCGACGACGCCAGCCGCGCGATCCTCGAAGAGCGGTTCCCCGAGGCGATCCTCGTGTCGGACGAGGACGGGTCGGTGTTCGGCCTGAACTCGGCGAGCGACGGCTACAACGTGGTCATCTCGCCGCGCGCGGTCGGATTCGAGAAGCAGCTGCGCGAGCGCGGCTACAACCCGATCATGGTCGACCTGTCGGAGCTGCTGCTCGGCGGCGGGGGCATCAAGTGCTGCACCCTCGAGCTGCGCTCGTCGTCTCGGCGTTCAGGAACCGGTGAGTGACATGACGACTTCTGAGCCCGCACAGCAGGCCGAGCCGCACGTCGCCCACAACTACCACCCGCTGCCGGTCACGATCGCGCGCGGTGAGGGTGCCTGGGTGACGGATGTCGAAGGCAAGCGCTACCTCGACCTGCTCGCCGCGTATTCGGCGGTGAACTTCGGGCACCGGCATCCCGCCCTCGTGGCGGCGCTGACCGAGCAGCTCGGGCGGGTCGCCCTGACCAGCCGCGCCTTCCGGAGCGACCGTCTCGAACCGTTCGCCGCCGCGCTCGCGGCGCTGGCCGGCAAAGAGATGGTCCTGCCGATGAACACCGGCGCCGAGGCCGTCGAGACCAGCATCAAGGTCGCCAGGGCCTGGGGCTACCGGGTCAAGGGCATCGCCGAGGGCCGCGCGCGCGTCATCGTCGCGGCCGGCAACTTCCACGGTCGCACGACCACCATCGTCAGCTTCAGCGACGATGAGGAGGCCCGCGCGGACTTCGGCCCGTACACGCCGGGGTTCGACACTGTGGCGTACGGAGATGCGGATGCCGTCGCCGCCGCGATCACCGACGACACCGCCGCCGTGCTCATCGAGCCCATTCAGGGCGAGGGCGGCGTGGTGATCCCGCCCGAGGGCTACCTGCGCCGCATCCGTGAGATCTGCGATGAGAAGAACGTGCTGTTCATCGCCGACGAGATCCAGTCCGGTCTCGGGCGCGTGGGCGAGACGTTCGCGTGCGACCGCGAAGGCGTCGTGCCCGATCTGTACCTGCTGGGCAAGGCGCTGGGCGGTGGGATCCTTCCGGTGTCGGCCGTCGTCGGCGATGCCGACGTGCTCGGCGTGATCCGCCCGGGGGAGCACGGGTCGACGTTCGGGGGCAACCCGCTGGCGGCGGCCGTGGGCCTGCGGGTCGTCGAGATGCTCGAATCGGGGGAGTTCCAGGAGCGCGCCCGTGCCCTCGGCGCCCACCTCGGCGCCGCTCTCGAGCCGCTCGTCGGTCACGGTGTGACCGAGGTGCGCATCGCGGGACTCTGGGCCGGAGTCGACATCGACCCCGCCAAGGGGACAGGGCGGCAGATCGCCGAGCGGCTGCTCGACCGCGGCGTCCTGGTGAAGGACACGCACGGCCAGACCATCCGCATCGCGCCGCCGATCGTGATCCGCGCGACGGAACTCGACTGGGCCGTCGAGCAGCTCAAGCTGGTGCTCGGGGCCTAGTCCTCCGCGCCTCGTCCTCGGCGCCCGGCCCTCGGGGCTTAGTCTTGGCCCTCGTCTTCAGCGGTGCGGTCCGCGTTCCCGCGGGCCGCACCGACGGTCCTCCTGCGTCAGGCCGGGGCGTCGTCCGGATCGAGAGTGCGCAGGGTGTCGCGCTCGACGTCGGTGTCCGCCGTGAGCTGGTCCTCGGTGTTCTCGTCACCGCCGAGAGCGGCACCGCGGTCGGGGCTCGCATCGCCCTGGATCGCGCCGTGCGGCGACTCGCCGTGCGAGCTGTCGCCCTGGATGGCGCCGCCCTGCGCCGAGCCCTGGGGGTCGCCGTCCTCGGCCTCGCCCTGGATCGCGCCGCGGGGGGATTCGCCGTGCGAGCTGTCGCCCTGGATGGCGCCGCCCTGCGTCGAGCCCTGGGCGTTGCCGTCGAGCTCGTCGCGCTCGGACGAGGGCTGGCCGTCGGGCGCGGTGTTGTGCGCGGGGTTCTGGTCGGTCGAGCCCTCGGCGGGCTCTTCGGCGTGAGGGGTGCGTCCTGTGTTCTGGTCCATGGGCCGACGCTACGTCCGTCCAGAGGCTCCGTGCAGGGGATTGACAAACGGCGTCGCCGCGGGAGGTCCGTCAGTCCTTCTTCGGGAGGCGGATCGGCGAGGTCGCCGCGACCCCGTCCGTGAACTGCACGGGGTCGGTGCGTTCGAGGATGTCGGCCTCGTCGACCACGTTCAGCGGTCTGGTCTCATCGAGCGTCATCAGGAAGCGGCTGTCCTCCGACCGGTGCAGACGGCCGGAGGTGATGACCCAGACGGCGCCGATCGCGCAGGCGATGAAGCCCGCCGTGCCGCCCAGCATGATCGCGCTGCGCGGACCGAAGGTGTCGGCCACCCAGCCGGCGATGGGCGCACCCACCGGCGTCGAGCCCATGATCACGGCCATGTAGAGCGCGAGCACGCGTCCGCGCAGTGCCGGGGCGGTCGTCATCTGCACGTAGCCGTTCGCGGTCGTCAACAGGGTGACGATCATGAATCCGGTGAAGGTCAGGGTGATCGCGTAGGTGAGATACGTCGGCATCGCGGACGACACGAAGGCGGCGATGCCGAAGCCGCCGGCAGCCAGGATCACGACCCGCACGCGGGCCCGATCGCGGCGGGCCGAGAGCAGCGCGCCGGCGAGCGAGCCGATCGCGAGCACCGAGCTCAGCACGCCGTAGCCGTCGGCCCCCGCGCCGAACTCGAGCGCCATCGTCGAGGCGAAGATCGGGAAGTTCATGCCGAACGCGCCGATCAGGAACACGGTCACGAACACGACGCGCAGGTCGCTGCGGCCCCAGACGTAGCGGAAGCCCTCGGCGAGGCCGCCGGGGCGGCGGTTCTTCGGGCGGGGCGCGAGCTGGGAGGTGCGCAGCAGGAGCAGGGCGACGAGCATCGCCAGGAACGTCACCGCGTTCGCGATGAACACCCAGCCGGATCCGATCGCCACGATCAGCAGACCGCCGACGGCGGGCCCGATCATGCGGGCGAGGTTGAAGGATGCCGAGTTGAGGGCGACCGCGTTCGAGGTGTCGCCGGCCGAGACCATGTCGGACACGAAGGCCTGGCGCGCGGGCGCGTCGAAGGCGTTCACGACACCGAACGCCGCGGCGAAGCCGAACATCATCGGGAGGGTCATGACGTCGTTCAGCAGCAGCACGCCCACCGCGATCGCGAGCAGCAGCAGAGCGGACTGGGTCGCGAGCAGGATCCGTCGCCGCTCGAACCGGTCGGCGACCCAGCCGGTCAGGCTCACGAGCACGAGCGGAGGACCGAACTGCAGGGCCATCGTGACACCCATGGCGGCGGCGTCGTTGTCGGTGAGCTCGGTGAGGACCACCCAGTCCTGGGCGGTCGCCTGCATCCATCCGCCGACATTGGAGACGAGTGCGCCGGCGAACCAGATGCGGTAGTTGATGTTCGAGAACGAACGGAACATCGCGCTCATCGCTCGACCACCCGGCGCATCAGTTCGCTCGCCTCGCGGAGGGTCGAGAGCTCGTCGGGGGTGAAATCGAGCTCGGCGAGCATCGCGGCGAGCAGCTCGTCGCGACGACGGATCGTCTGCGCGACGATCTCGGTGCCGGCGTCGGTGATGTCGACCTGCACGCGACGGCGGTCGTCGCTGTCGGGAGTGCGCACGACGTAGCCCTGCGTCTCGAGGCCGTTGATCATGCTCGTCATCGACGGTGCGGTGACCCGTTCCCGCTCCGCGAGAGCGGAGATCGTGCGGCGCCCGTGCAGGCGCAGCGTGGCGAGCACGGCGAGCTGCGCGTCGCTCATCTCGTCGACTGCGCGGGCGCAACGGAGGCGTCGGGCCAGGCGGAAGGTGGCCATGCGCAGGTCGGTCGCGGTGAGCTGGAGCAATTCATCGGAGGCAGACATTACTTAGACAGTCTATCTAATCCGAGTCCGCGCAGGGCCGCGGGCGCGCGCCCACAGTATTCGTCGAATCGAACCAATCATGCGGAGGCGATCGGTCGCATGCTACGAAACCCTGTGCCGGGCCGCTCTTTAGAGTGAGGGCATGCACAGCCCCCGCACGGTCGGTGAAATCCTGCGTTCCTCCCTCGAGGCGCGAGCACGCGCGCATGCGGTGCCCGCCGCCGCGGTCGCCGTGGTCGTCGACGGCGAGATCGTCGAACACGCGGTCGGCGTGCTCAGCACGGCGACCCGCGTCGAGGCGACGACCGACTCCGTCTTCCAGATCGGTTCGATCACCAAGGTGTGGACGGCCACCCTCGTGATGCAGCTCGTCGACGAGGGCGTCGTCGAACTGGACGCGCCGCTGCGCACCTACCTCCCGGCGTTCGCGCTGGCCGATGAAGACGCTGCCGCCCGCATCACCGTGCGCCAGCTGCTCAGCCACCGCTCCGGCTTCGAGGGCGACATCTTCACCGACACCGGGCGCGGAGACGATGCCGTCGAGAAGTACGTGGCGCTGCTCGCCGACGCGGGGCAGATCTTCGACCCCGGGGCGTTCTTCTCCTACAGCAACGCGGGATACGTGCTGCTCGGGCGGATGATCGAAGTGCTGCGTGACACCACCTGGGAGCAGGCGCTGCGGGAGCGCATCGCAGAACCGCTGGGTCTGCGCTCGGTCTCGCCGAGCCCCTACGAGGCGATCCTGCACCGTGCGGCGGTGGGACATCTGGATGCCGCGGACGGGGGAGAGCCGCAGCCGGCGCCGTTCTGGGCGATGGCGCGCTCGAACGAGCCGGCGGGATCGATGCTCGCGATGTCGGCCGGAGATCTCGCACGGTTCGCCCGCGCGCACCTGCACGCCGCCGCCGGCGCTCCGGTCGGAGACGACGTCGCATCGGCGCTCGTCTCGACGGATGCCGCGAGCGAGATGCGCACCGCGGCGGTGCGGCTCCCCCGACTCGCCGGGATGGGGACGGCCTGGGGGCTCGGGTGGGAGATCGATCGGGACGACGAGATCCCCCTCTTCGGCCACGACGGCAACACCGTCGGTCAGTCCTCGTTCCTGCGGATCGCGCCCGATCAGGGCGTCGCGGTGGTGCTGCTGACCAACGGCGGCGACGGCGCGGGGCTGTTCCGCGACATCGCCGACCCCCTGCTGCAGGAGCTGACGGGCGCCGGACTCCCCGACGCTCCGGTGCCGCCGCGGGCGATCGACGACGCGGCGACCGCCGGCGACGTGGCCGGGATGCTCGGCATCTACGCCAACTCGACCGTCGAGCTCGAGGTGTCCCGGGATGACGCCGGTCTGCTGTGGTTCGAGCAGCGGCCGACGCCGGAGCTGCAGGCGCTCGGCGCACAGCCCTCGATCGACGAAGTCGTCCGCTTCGACGACACCTCGCTCATCATGCGCGAGCGCAAGGACGGGATGCACCTGGTGCTCGCCTTCCTCGACCCCGCCCCCGACGGCCGCGCCTCGTACGTCCACTTCGGCCGCGCCGTGCCCCGCGCCCGATGACCCCCGACCCTCGTCGCCTCGCGGCGTGCATCCCGACAAGCACGAACCCACTGCATGGAGGAACGTCATGACCCCGAACCGCTCAGCCGTCACCGCCGTCGTCGCCGTGACCGCGCTCGCGTCCGTGCTCGTCGGCTGTTCGAGCGACGGCGGGGGTGGCGGCGGCGCTCCCGTGGAGGGAGGCACGTTCACGCAGATCCTCGGTTCGGACCCCGGCAGCCTCGACCCGCAGATCTCGGCGGGCAGCGCGCTGTTCGATCTCAGCAAGCTCGCCTACGACTCGCTCGTCAGCGTCACCGATGACGGCGAGGTGCGCAGCCAGCTGGCGTCGGAGTGGAGCGTCGACGGCACGACGGCGACCCTGACGATCCCCGACGGAATCACCTGCGGCGACGGCAGCGCGTTCACCGCGCAGACAGCGGCCGACAATCTCAACTGGATCTCGGATCCCGCCAACCAGAGCGGCTTCCTCGGTGCCTTCCTCCCCGTCGGTGTGACCAGCACCGCCGAGGGCGACACCCTGACGATGACGCTCAGCACCCCGGCACCCTTCCTGCTGCTCGGGCTGTCGGGCCTGCCGATGGTCTGCGGCGGCTCTCTCACCGACCGTGACGGGCTCGCTGCCGGCACCGACGGCACAGGCCCCTACGTCCTGACCGAGGCGGTGCCCAGCGACCATTACACGTACGAGCTCCGCGAGGACTACGCGTGGGGACCCGACGGCGCGACGGTCGACGAACCCGGCATCCCCGCCCAGGTCGTGGTGCGCGTGGTGTCCGACGGAACGACGGCGGCCAACCTGCTGCTCTCCGGCGAGGTCAACGCCGCCCAGCTCACCGGGCCCGACGCGGACCGCGCGATCGGCGCCGACCTCTTCACGATCGAGAACACGGCGATCGCGGGCGAGCAGTGGTACAACCACACCGAGGGGCACCCGACGTCTGACCCGGCGGTGCGTCGAGCGCTCACCCAGGCCGTCGACCTCGACGAGCTCGCGAACGTGCTGACGGCGGGCAAGGGAGGACCGGCGACCGCGCTGGCCGTCGTGGCGCCCACCGTCTGCACCTACGACGCGATCTCGGGCGCGATCCCCGCGTTCGACGTGGATGCGGCCAACGCCACGCTCGACGACGCCGGCTGGGTGCGCGGCGCCGACGGCGTGCGGGAGAAGGACGGGACGCGCCTCAGCCTGACGTTCCTCTACGAGAACAGCCTCGGTGCCGCGGCGGCCGCCGCCGCCGAGCTCGCCCTCGCATCGTGGCAGGAGATCGGGGTGGAGGTCGAGGGCAAGCAGCAGGACGAGACCGCCCTGCTGGACGCGACGTTCAGCACCGGCGCCTGGGACATCGCGTGGCTCACCCTGAGCGTGAACAGCCCCGATCAGGCCGTCGGATTCCTCAGCGGAGCGGTGCCCCCCGACGGGTCGAACTTCTCGGCGATCGTCAACGACGACTACACCGCCGCCGTCGCGGAGGCCACGCTGACCGACGGCAGCGACGGATGCGACGCGTGGCAGAAGGCCGAGACCGCCCTGTTCGAGAACGCCGACATCGTCCCGTTCGCGAACGCGACCGTGTTCATGTTCGGCAACGGCGCGGAGTTCGACTGGTCCGGAGTGATCGAGCCGACCAGCATGCGCCTGGTCGGCTGATCGCGGATCCCATGACCACGCTGACCACCCGCATCGCGGAGGACGACCGGCAGCTCGGCGACCATCGCTGGCTGAGGTTCGCGATCCGCCGCACCGGGCGTCTGCTCGTCTCGCTCTGGGTGCTGATCACGGCATCCTTCCTGATGATCCACCTCGTCCCCGGCGACCCCATCCGTGCGGCGCTCGGACCGACGGCCCCCGCCGCCGTCGTGGAGGCGCGACGAGAGTCGCTGGGGCTGAACGATCCGATCTGGCAGCAGTACCTGGACTACCTCGGCGGACTCTTCCGCGGCGACCTGGGGGTGTCGATCGGCTCGCAGCTGCCGGTCGCCGACACGATCGCCCAACGACTGCCGGCGACGCTCCTGCTCGCACTGCTCGCGTTCGCCGTCGCGATCCTCATCGCGATCCCCCTGGGCATGGCCGTCGCGGTCGCGACCCAGCGCGGCCGAGCGCGGGGCCTCGAAGTCGGCTTCAGCTCCTCGACGGTGGTCGTGGGATCGATCCCGGACTTCCTGCTCGCGGTCGCCCTCGTCGCCGTCTTCAGCGTCGAGCTGGGGTGGCTGCCGGTCGCCGGCCGAGAAGGGCCGCTCTCGTACATCCTCCCGGTGCTCGCGCTGGCGCTCGGGCCGGCGGCGATCCTCGCCCGCATCCTGCGCATCGAGGCGCTGTCGGTGCTCGACGCCGACTTCGTCCGCACCGCCCACGCCAAGCGGCTCCGCTCGGCGCGCATCACCCTGCGCCACGTGCTCCCCAACGCCGTGACCGCGACGCTCACCCTCGGCGGACTGCTGCTGAGCGGGCTCGTCGCAGGGACCGTGCTCGTCGAGACGGTGTTCGCCTGGCCGGGCCTCGGCAGCACGATCGTGGGCTCGATCCAGGCCAAGGACTACCCGCTCGTGCAGGGGACGGTGCTCGTCTACGGCGTCGGGGTGCTCCTGGTCAACACTCTGGTCGACGCCGCGCTCGCGGCCCTCGACCCGCAGTCGACGGCGGCGGCGGCATGAGGCGCACGATCACGGCCATGGTGCGCACGCCCCTCGGGGCGACCGCGCTCGCCCTCCTCGCCCTCGTGCTGCTCACGGCGGCCTTCGCGCCGCTGCTGTGGGGAGACCAGGCGGATGCCACCGACACCGGCGACCTGCTCGCGGGCCCATCGGCGGAGCACCTGGTCGGCACCGACAACCTCGGGCGCGACCTGCTGCTGCGCACCCTCGTGGCGACGCGGCTGTCGATCGTGCTCGCTCTGTGCGCCACGGCCGTCGCCGTCGGAGCCGGACTCCTGCTCGGCGTAGCGCCGCTGCTTCTCGGGCGGGTCCTCGGGCGGGCCGTGACCTGGTTCACGGGCATCGCGGTCGCCTTCCCCGGTCTGCTCCTCGCCCTGTTCTTCGCCGCGATCTTCGGCAGCACGGCGACCGCCGCGGTGTTCGCCCTCGGGCTCGCCGGCGCACCCTCGTTCGCCCGCCTCTGCCAGAACCTCATCGCCGGGATCGAGGCGCGGGACTTCGTGTCCGCGGCCCGCGTCGGCGGCATCGGCCGGTTCCGGGTCCTGTTCCGGCACGTGCTGCCGAACATCGGCGAGCCGCTGATCGTCAACGCGACCGTCGGCGCCGGCGGCGCTCTGCTCGCCTTCGCCGGTCTCTCGTTCCTCGGACTGGGCGTCCAGCCCCCCGAGTACGACTGGGGCCGGCTGATGATGGACGGGCTCCGGGGCATCTACGCCAATCCGCTGGCCGCCCTGGCCCCGGGTATCGCCGTCGTCGTCGCCGGACTGGCATTCAACCTCACCGGAGAGTCCGCGGCCCGCAGCCTCGGCCTCTCGGACGATGCCATCCTCACCGCGATCCCCCGTCGTCGCCGGGTGCGTCCCGCCCACGTCGCGCCGCTCTCGGCCGACGACACCGCATCCGCCGAGAGCGCCCCCGTGCTCGAGGTCGAAGACCTGCGGGTCGACTTCCTCGGCACGAACGGCACCACCGTGCATGCCGTGCGCGGCGTCGATCTCACGGTCGGCACCGGCGAGATCGTGGGGATCGTCGGAGAGTCGGGGTCGGGCAAGTCGATGACCGCGCTCGCCGTGGCCCAGCTGGTCACGTCACCCGGCACGGTCACCGCCCGCACCCTCCGGTTCCTCGGCACCGATCCGCGTGCCCTCGGCGCGACCCGCAGACGGCGCCTGCTCGGCACGTCGATGGCGGTGGTCTTCCAGGATCCGATGTCGTCGTTCAACCCCACCATGCGCATGGGGGATCAGCTCGCAGAGGTCGCCGTCGAGCACGCCGGCCTCCGTCGGCAGGAGGCACGGGACCGCGCCGCGGATCGTCTGGCGTCCGTGCGCATCACCTCGCCGCGCCGCCGACTGCGCCAGTACCCGTACGAGTTCTCCGGCGGCATGCGTCAGCGGGCCATGATCGGGATGGGACTCATGGTGTCGCCGCGCCTCATCATCGCGGACGAGCCGACGACGGCTCTCGATGTGACCGTGCAGAGTCAGGTGCTCGACCTGCTCCGTGCCATCCGCGACGAGGAGGGCACATCCATCCTCTTCATCAGCCATGACATCTCGGTCGTGGCCGAGCTCTGCGACCGCGTGCTCGTGATGCGCGCGGGTGAGATCGTCGAAGAACTCGACGTGAGGGACCTGTCTTCGGCCACCCATCCGTACACGCGCGCGCTGCTCGCGGCGGTGCCGCACATGGGCACGGATCTCGATCGTCCCCTGGCGACGCTGGCGACGCTCGAGGCCGAGGAGGAGCGGTCGCAGGGGGAGGTCGGGGCATCCGCTCCCGACCTCGGGCGCGATCTCGATCAGAGTGAGGTGAGCAGCCGATGAGCGAGCTTCTGTTCGATCGGGTGTCGGTGCGATACGGACTCGGACGCGGGGCGGTGACCGCCGTCGACGCCGTGTCGCTGGTGGTGCCCGACGGCGGCGTGGTGGGCGTGGTGGGCGAGTCCGGTTCGGGCAAGTCCACGCTGGCGCGCGCGGCGGTGGGGCTCATGCCGCTGCACGGGGGCCGCATCCTCCTCGACGGGGCGCCGATCCCGCGCCGGGGCCCCCGCCCGCTGCAGATGGTGTTCCAGGATCCCTACTCGTCGCTGGATCCGCGGATGCCGGTGGGGGCGAGCATCGCCGAGATGATGCCCGGCCGCACGACCGCGCGCGACCGCGACGCGGAGGTCGCCCGACTGCTGCGCCTCGTCCACCTCGACCCGGCCACGGCCGGATCACGTCCCGGACGCTTCTCGGGAGGGCAGCGGCAGCGCATCGCGATCGCCCGCGCGCTCGCCGGACGACCGCGGGTGCTGATCGCTGACGAGATCACCTCCGCGCTCGACGTGCTGATCCAGGGGGCGATCCTCAACCTGCTGCGCGAGCTGCAGGACGAGCTCGGATTCTCGATGCTCTTCATCTCGCACAACCTCGCCGTCGTGCGCTACGTCGCCTCGCACATGGCCGTCATGCGCGACGGTCGCGTGGTCGAGCAGGGGCCGACCTCCGAGGTGCTCGAGGACCCCCGCGACGACTACACCCGCGAGCTTCTCGCCTCGATCCCCCGTCCCATCCAGTACACCCCCTGACCCGCACACCCCGGTGCCGCCAGCGCCGCAATCGAAGGAGTCCCCGTGATCCGCAGAATGAGCATCGACGACGCTCTCGCTCTGACCGTGCCGAGTCAGCCGACCCTGTCGCCGACCGGAGACCGCGTCGTCTACGTGCTCGGCGCGACCGACGCCGTCGACGACCGCAGCACGAGTGCGCTGTGGATCGCGGAGGACGACGCGGTCAGGGCGCTCACGCGCGGATCCTCCGATTCGAGCCCGGCGTTCTCGCCCGACGGCGCGCAGGTGGCCTTCCTCCGCGACGGACAGCTGTGGACGCTGCCGCTCGCCGGGGGCGAGCCGCAGCAGCGCACCGACCTTCCCCTCGGGGCCGGTGCGCCGGTGTGGAGCCCTGATTCATCGCGCATCGCATTCACGGCCCCCGTCATCCCCCTCTCGTCGCCGGACGCGGGCGAGGACGACGCCGCCCGCGTGGAGCGTGAGAAGGCCCCCATCGTCACCACCGGCATCGACTACCTGGTCGACGGCGCCTGGTTCACCCGAGGGGTGCGCGAGCAGGTGCACGTGCTCGACCTGGCGGAGGACCGTGTGCGCCGCCTCACCGACGGCGTGGCCGGCGTGGGCAGCCCGGCCTGGTCGCCGGACGGCGCGACCCTCGCCTACGTCGCGCGACCCGATGCCGCCGGCGACCTCGACTTCCGCTCGTCAGTGCAGACGATCGAGCCCGCCGACCCCGCCGCCCGCCCGCGCACCCTCGCGTTCGCCGACGGATTCGCGGCGACCGTGTCGTTCGCTCCCGACGGGCGACGCCTCATCGTCGTCGGATGGAACGGCGACCCGGACGGCCATGCCGGACTCTTCGTCGTCGATCTCGCCTCCGGGGAGACCGTCGATGTCGCCGCCGGTCTCGACCGCAACGTCATGCCGGGCGCTCCCGCGTATCCGGGGGCGTTGCCGCAGGTGACCGCATCGGGCGACATCCTCTTCGCGATCCGCGACCGCGGCGCGACCCACCTCTATGCGGTCCCGCTCGAGGGCGGCACCCCGCGGCACGTGCACGGCGGCACCGACGAGGTCGTGAGCGGCCTGTCGGTCGCCGGCGACACCGCGGCGATCGCGATGTCGACGCCGACGTCGTTCGGCGAGATCATCGCGCTCGACCTCTCCGCGGGCACGAGCGCCGTGCTCACCGCGCACGGCGACGCTCCGCACGGAGCCGAGCTGTTCGTGCGGGAGAGCCGCGAGTTCACCATCAGCGACGGCACCGTGGTGCAGGGGTGGATCGTGCGCGATCCGTCGGTCACGGGTGCGACACCTCTGCTCGTCGACGTGCACGGCGGCCCGCACAACTCGTGGAACGGCGCCGTCGACGAGATGCACGTCTACCACCAGCAGCTCGCGGCCGACGGATGGACGATCCTCATGATCAACCCCCGGGGCAGCGACGGCTACGGCGAGGAGTTCTGGCGAGGGGTGAACGGCGCCTGGGGTGTGTCCGATGCCAAGGACTTCCTCGAGCCGGTCGACGAGCTGGTGGCGGAGGGCATGGCGGATGCCGCACGCCTCGCCGTCGCGGGCTACAGCTACGGCGGCTACATGGCGGCGTACCTCACGGGTCATGACGAGCGGTTCGCCGCCGCCGTGACCGGCGGCATCGTCGCCGACCTGTTCAGCATGGGCGGCACGAGCGACGACGCGCACCTCCTCAGCCTGTTCGAGGTCGGCCTCATGCCGTGGGCGTCGGCGGATCGCGAGGCGCTCTCCGAGATGTCGCCGTACTCGTACGTCGAGCGGGTGACCACCCCGACGCTCGTGCTGCACGGAGAGAAGGATCTGCGCTGCCCTGTGCACCAGGCGCAGCAGTGGCACTACGCGCTGCGCGAGCGGCAGGTGCCCACCGAGCTCGTCATCTACCCGGGTGGCAGCCACGTGTTCCCCCTGCTCGGCGCTCCCAGCCACCGGGCGGACTACGCCCGTCGCGTCGTCGACTGGGTCGAGCGCTTCGCGGGGAGCACCGAGGGCGCGCGCCCCGCCGCCATCGACGCCGCGCACTGGCAGCACCGACTCGACGCCCTGGCCGACCTGCACGGTGTGCCCGGCGCCCAGCTCGGCATCCTCCGCGTCGACGGCGACGGCGGTCACGACGACCTCGTCACCGTCGCGACCGGCACGCTGAACCGCAACCTGCCCTCTGCGTCGGCCGCCGTGCTCACGGATTCGGTGTTCCAGATCGGGTCGATCTCGAAGGTGTGGACGGCGACCGCGGTCATGCGCCTCGTCGAGCAGGGGGCGCTCGCCCTCGACACCCCGGTGCGCGAGATCCTGCCGGATGTGCGCATCGTGAACGACGAGATCACCGCCGGCGTCACCGTGCGCCACCTCCTCACGCACACGAGCGGTATCGACGGCGACGTCTTCACCGACACCGGCCGCGGCGACGACACCCTCGAGAAGTACACCGAGCTCTTCGCCGAGATCGGTCAGAACCATCCGCTCGGGGCGACCTGGTCGTACTGCAACTCCGGGTTCTCCCTGCTCGGCCGGCTCATCGAGAAGGTCACGGGCACGGTGTGGGACGCGGCCATGCGCGACCTCGTCTTCACCCCGCTCGGTCTGACGCACACGGTGACGCTGCCGGAGGAGGCGATCCTGCACTCCGCGGCGGTCGGCCACGTGGGCGAGGAGGGCGTGGTCACACCGGCATGGGGCCTGCCGCGTGCTCTCGGACCTGCGGGGCTCATCACTGCCCGTGCCGAGGACGTGCTGGCCTTCGCGCGGCTGCACCTCGCCGGTGGCGTCGCCGCCGACGGCACGAGGCTGCTGGAGGCTGCAACGGTCGACGACATGCAGGCGTTCCATGCCGAGGTGCCGGACAAGCACGTGCTCGGCGACTCGTGGGGTCTCGGCTGGATCCGCTTCGACTGGAACGGCGAGCGCCTGTACGGCCATGACGGCAACACCCTCGGTCAGGCCGCCTTCCTGCGCATCCACGAGGGATCGGGCCTCGCGGTCACTCTGCTGACGAACGGCGGGCACACCCGCGACCTCTACGAGGACCTGTACCGCGAGGTCTTCGCGGAGCTGGCGGGCGTGCGCATGCAGGAATCGGTGCAGCCGCCGACCGAACCGGTCGAGGTGGACATCGCCCCGTTCGTCGGCACCTACGAGCGTGCATCCGTGCGGGCCGAGGTGTTCGCCGGCGAGAACGGACCGATGCTGCGCACCACCGTGCTCGGACCTCTCGCCGAGCTCGAGCCCGACCCCGTGGACGAGTATGCGCTCACCCCGTTCAGCGACGGCGTCTTCGCGCTGCGCGCGCCGGGGACGCAGACGTGGATGACCGCGACCTTCTACACGCTGCCCACGGGCGAGGAGTACCTGCACTTCGGAGCGCGGGCCACGCCGAAGGTGTCGACCGACGCATGAGTCCCTCGTCCCCGCTCCGCACCGTCGCGCCGACGGAGGCCGCCCTCGTCGACACCGTCCGGCGGCTGATCGAGTGCGAGTCGCCGTCGTCCGACGATGAGGCCGTCGCGCGCTCGGCCGACGTCGTCGAGGAGGTCGGAACCGCTCTTCTCGGGGTCGCGCCCGAGCGCATCGTCGTCGAGGGGTGCACCCATCTGCGCTGGCGCTTCGGCGCCGCGACGCGGGTGCTGCTGCTGGCGCACCACGACACGGTCTGGCCGATCGGCACGCTCGCGCGTCTGCCGTTCTCGGTGCAGGACGGCGTGATGCGGGGGCCGGGCTCATTCGACATGAAGACGGGGCTGGCGATGATGCTGCACGCGGTCGCCGCACTGGACGACCGCGAGGGTGTGACCCTGCTCGTGACCGGCGACGAGGAGACGGGGTCACGGCGTTCCCGGGCGCTGATCGAGGAGACCGCGCGGGGGGCCTCGGCCGCGCTCGTGGCGGAGGCCTCGGAGCAGGGCGCGTGGAAGGCGGCGCGCAAGGGCGTCGCGATGTACGAGCTCATCGTGCACGGCCGCGCCGCGCACGCCGGGCTGGAGCCGGAGCGCGGGGTCAACGCCACCGTCGCGCTCGCGCATCTGGCGCTGGCGGCGACCGAGCTGTCGGACCCAGGGACCGGGACGACCGTGACACCGACCAGGGCCGATGCGGGGACGACCGGCAACACGGTTCCCGCCGAGGCTCGGCTGCTCGTCGACGTGCGGGCGTGGACCCTGTCGGAACTCGAACGCGTGGACGCCGCGCTGCGCACGTACATGTCGCCCGTGCCCGAGGCTCGGCTCACCGTGCACGGAGGGATCAACCGCCCTCCGCTGGAGCGGGCGATGTCGGAGGGGCTGGTGCGGCTCGCCGAGCGGAGGGGCGCGCCCCACGGCCTCGGCGGGGTGGTCGCGGTGGCGGTGGGCGGTGCGAGCGACGGCAACTTCACCGCGGGCATCGGGGTCCCCACGCTCGACGGGCTGGGCGCGGTCGGCGGAGGGGCGCACGCCGAGGACGAGCACGCCCTCGTGGCCGAGCTCCTTCCGCGGACGCTGCTGCTCGCCGATCTGACCGCAGAGATCTCGAGGACGGACGGGACATGGCAGAGCTGAGGAACGACGACGACGTCGTCCACGAGGCGGCGGCGCACGCCGAGCGGGCTGCCGCGGCATCCGCCGTCAGGATCCGGGAGCTGGTGACGGTCGGCGAGCACGCCGAGGCCATCGCGCTGCTGTCACGGATCTGGCGTCGGCCGGCCGAGAACCCCGTGGTGCCGCCGGAGCTCATGAGGGCCCTCAGCAAGGCCGGCAACTACATCGGCGGCGCCTTCGCCGACGATCTGCTGGTGGGGGTCGCGATCGCCTTCCACGCCGATCCGGGTCGCCATGCGCTCTACAGCCACATCGCGGGGATCTCGGGCGCGCAGGCCGGACGATCGATCGGGTTCGCGCTCAAGCAGCACCAGCGTGCGTGGGCGCTCGAGCGGGGGATCGAGCGCATCGAGTGGACCTTCGATCCGCTGGTCGCCCGCAACGCGCACTTCAACATCACCAAGCTCGGCGCCCGCCCGCAGGAGTACCTCTCGGACTTCTACGGTGCGATGAACGACGGCGTCAACACCGACGACGAGACCGACCGGCTGCTCATGCGCTGGGAGCTGCGCGACCCCGAGGTCGCTCTCCGTGCCGGCGGGGAGTCGGCGACCGAGACGAGGCTGCCGGGGGATCTCCGCGTGGCCGTGCCGACCGACATCGAGCGCATCCGCCGTGAGGACCGTGCCGCGGCCCAGGGCTGGCGGGTGCGCGTGCGCGACGATCTGACCAGGGCGCTGGATGCCGGTGGCCGGATCGTCGGGTTCGACCGCGGCGAGGGATACCTCGTCAGACCAGAGGAGTGGACAGCATGAGGATCGACGGGATCGAACTGCGACGGGTGGCCATGCCGCTGGTCTCCCCGTTCCGGACGTCCTTCGGGACCCAGACGGCGAAGGACATCCTGCTCGTGCGTGCGGTGGTCGACGGAGTCGACGGCTGGGGAGAGTGCGTCACGCTGCCCGATCCCGTCTACTCACCCGAATACACCGACGGTGCCGTCGACGTGCTCCAGCAGATGATCATCCCCGCGCTCACCGGCGTGGAGCTCTCGGGCGCGCACATGATCGGCGAGGTGCTGCGCCGCTTCAAGGGACACCGCATGGCGAAGGCGGCGATCGAGATGGCGGTGCTCGACGCGGAGCTGCGTGCCGAGGGCAGGTCGTTCGCCCGTGAGCTCGGTGCCGTCCACGACACGGTGCCCTGCGGAGTGTCGATCGGGATCATGGACGAGATCCCCCGCCTGCTCGACGCGGTCGACGGGTACCTCTCCGAGGGGTACGTGCGCATCAAGCTGAAGATCGAGCCGGGGTGGGACGTCGACGTCGTCCGCGCCGTGCGGGAGCGCTTCGGAGACGACGTGCTGCTGCAGGTCGATGCGAACACGGCGTACACGCTGCGCGACGCCGCGCACCTCGCCCGCCTCGATCCGTTCGATCTGCTGCTCATCGAGCAGCCGCTGGAGGAGGAGGACATCCTCGGCCACGCGGATCTCGCCCGGATGCTGCGCACCCCCATCTGCCTGGACGAGTCGATCACGTCCGCCCAGACGGCGGCGGCCGCGATCCGTCTCGGTGCCACCCGCATCATCAACATCAAGCCGGGCCGGGTCGGCGGGTACCTCGAGGCCCGCCGCATCCACGACCTCGCCGTGGCCCAGGGCGTGCCCGTGTGGTGCGGCGGCATGGTCGAGAGCGGGCTCGGACGCGCCGCGAACGTCGCGCTCGCCGCGCTGCCGGGATTCGTCCTGCCCGGCGACGTCTCGGCGAGCGACCGGTTCTACCGGGTGGACCTCACCGAGCCGTTCGTCATGCGCGACGGCGCGCTCACGGTGCCGACCGGACCCGGCCTCGGCGTGACGCCCATCCCGGAGATCCTCGACGAGCTCACCACCTGGACCGAGTGGTCGCCGATGTGAGGTTATGCTCGCCGATATGAGTCCGCTGCCACGGTCGAACTGGGGTCGGGTGCTCGACGACCTCGGGGTGACGCTGCTCGAGGTGGCCCACGGTCGCATCGACGTCGACCGGCAGATCGGCGGCGTCGTCATCCACGATCCGGTCGACGAACCGGTCTATCCGCCGGGAGCCGTCGTGCTCGCTGTCGCCCTGCGCGATGCCGACGAGCTCGCCGCGTTGGTGACCGGAGCCGCCGCGCGGGGTGCGGTCGCCGTGGTGGTGCGCGCGTCGACGCCGCTGCCCGAGACGGTGCGCGATGCGGCCGAGCGGGGTGACATCGCCATCCTCCACCTCGCGCGCGGCGCCACCTGGACCCAGCTGGCAGCGCTCCTGCGCTCGCTCCTCGCCGAAGACGACGTCGGGCAGACACCCGCCGAGTCCCTGGGCGGCGTCTCGTCGGGCGATCTGTTCGCGGTCGCGAACGCCATCGCGGCTCTTCTCGACGCCCCGGTGACGATCGAGGACCGCTCCTCGCGCGTGCTCGCCTTCTCCGGTGGACAGGAGGCGGCCGACCCGTCCCGGGTCGAGACCATCATCGGCCGTCAGGTCCCCGATCGCTACGCCCGCGTGCTCACCGAGATGGGCGTCTTCCGCGACCTCTATCGCGGTGAGGAGCCGGTGGTCGTCGACCCCGTCCATCTGGGTGAAGGAGTGTCGACCCAGCGCGTCGCCATCGCGGTGCGCGCGGGCGACGAGGTCCTCGGCTCCATCTGGGCCGCCATGGACGGCCCGCTCACCGAGGAGCGCGCGGCGACACTGCGCGACGCGACCAAGCTCGTCGCCCTTCATCTGCTGAGGATCCGCGCCGGTGCCGACGCCCAGCGTCGCCTGCGCGCGGAGCTCGTCAGCCGCGCCGTGCACGGCGGAGCCGACGCCCAGGATGCGATCGGCCGCCTCGGGCTCGGCGGCCGCCGGGTGTGGGTCATCGCGGCACGCCCCGCGGTGCGGGGTGCGGACGGTACCGAGCACGACTCCATCGCGGAGCGCGAGCGGCTCACCGATGCGCTCGCCCTGCATCTGACCGCGGTGCAGCAGGGGGCCGCGGTCGCCCTGGTCGGAGACACCGTGTTCGGCATCCTGCCCGTCGCGGATGCGGCCGGCGAAGACAGGTCCATCCGCCTCGCGGAGGACTTCCTGCACCGCGTCGGCGACCGCATCCCCGCGCTGATCGGCATCGGACGCCCCGCGACCACGGTCGCCGAGATCGCCCGGTCGCGCGCCGAGGCCCATCGCGCGCTGCGCGTGGTCGTGGAGCGGGCGTCCGGCCCGCGCACCCTCGCCCGCATCTCGGACGTCGAGATCGACTCGCTCCTGCTCGACCTCCGCGATCTGCGCAGCGCCAGGGAGGACTCGCCCTCGGGGCCTCTCGCGCGGCTGATCGACTACGACGCGCGGCACGACGCGCACCTCGTCGACACCCTCACCGCCTGGCTCGACAGCTTCGGCGATGTCACCGCGGCGGCGGCCGCGTGCTTCGTGCACGCCAACACGTTCCGCTACCGGCTGCGCCGGGTGGCGGAGGTCGGACTCCTCGACCTCGACGATCCCGACGCCCGGTTCGCCGCGATGCTGGAGATCCGCACGCTGCCAGGTCGCGAGTCCGGCTCGGGCACAATGGTCGGGTGACCCGAACCCCCGCGATCGAGATCGCCGTCCAGGATCCCGCCGGCGTCCGCATCGCCCGAGCCGTGGGCGCCGCGCGCGTGGAGCTCGCTCAGGCGCTGCCGCTCGGCGGGCTGACGCCCTCGATCGCCACCGTCGAGCTGGCCGTGGAGACGGCCCGCGCAGACGGACTCGAGGTGCACGTGCTCATCCGGCCCCGAGCGGGCGGCTTCCGCTACGACGGTGACGAGATCGCGCTGTCCGAGCGCGACGTCCGCCGGGCCGTCGACGCCGGAGCCGACGGGGTCGTGATCGGAGCCCTCGCTGCCGACGGACACCTCGACCTCGACGCCATGGCACGTCTGCGCGATGCGGCCGGCGGGGCGTCGGTGACCCTGCACCGTGCGATCGACGTCACCCCCGATCCGGTCGCCACTCTCGTCGCCGCCCGGGGACTCGGACTGCGCCGCGTGCTGACCTCGGGCGGGGCATCCGCCGCGATCGACGGCATCGAGACCCTGCGTGCCCTCGTCTTCGAGGCCGCAGGCGGGATCGAGGTCATGGCAGGCAGCGGAGTGGGGGCTGCCAACGCCGTCGATCTCGCCGCCACCGGCGTCGATGCGCTGCACTTCTCCGCCAAGCGCACGGTGCACGAGGCCGGCGGGGTGCGGATGGGGGCGGCCGCCGAGGGCGTCGGAGGGTACGACGTCACCGATCTCGCGATCGCCCAGAGCGTGCTCGCCGCCCTCGCCGACTGACGGCTGCCGCTCGCGCTCAGTAGTGTGGGGGCGTGACGGATACCCGAGAATTCGCGGATGCCGACGGCATCGCCATCGTCTACGACGTGCACCCGGCGGCAGGTGATGCCCGAGGAGTGGTGCAGCTGCTGCACGGGGTGGGCGAGCATGCGGGTCGGTACGGACGGCTGATCGCCGCACTCACCGACGCCGGATTCATCGTCTACGCCGACGATCATCGCGGGCACGGTCGCACCGGCATCCGCCAGCACGGCGGACCCGAGAAGCTCGGCCGACTCGGCAAGGGCGGTCTGCGCGCAGCGGAGGCGGCGATCTGGCAGCTCACCGGCATCATCACGGCAGAGCACCCCGACCTTCCCCTCGTGCTGCTGGGGCACTCGTGGGGATCGTTCCTCGCACAGATGCTCGTGAACGACCACCCCGAGGCCTGGGATGCGGTGATCCTCTCCGGCTCGGCTCTGCGCACCCCCGGCTCGCTCAATGCCGCGCCGCTGAACGCCCGCTGGGCGGCGGACGACGCCACCGGCCTCGAATGGCTCAGCCGGGACCCGGCGGTGTGGACGTCGTTCGACGAGGACCCGCTCACGACGAACCAGCCGCTGCTCAAGCTGTTCGGCCCGATCGAGGCCGCCAAGATGTACGGCCGCCCGCGCAAGGACCTCGACCACGACATCCCGTTGCTGCTGCTGGTCGGCCGCGACGATCCGGTCGGCGGTCCTCGGAGCGTGCACAAGCTGGCTGACGAGTACCGCACGCGCTCGGGCCTCACCGACATCACCACGCTCGTCTACCCCGATGCGCGCCACGAGATCTTCCAGGAGCTGCAGCAGGACGAGGTCCGCGCCGACATCCTGTCGTGGCTCGACGCGCGCATCCCCGCCCGCTGAGCACCCGCATCCCCTCTCGCTGAGCGCGCGCGCCTCTCTCGCTGAGCACCTGTGGGTCCTCGCATGACGCCCGATGACCCCGTGTGACAGCGGGTGAATGCGCATGACGTCGCGCGCTCCTCCCCTTCCCGCCCCCGCATATTTTCGTGTGAGGGGGCGAGAGGGAGGTGAGCGGTGGGTTTCGAGGAGGAGTGGCGCAGCTGGCACGAGACGCGGGAGCGCTACGCGGGGGCGGAGTACGGTCCGGCGGCACTCGAGTCGACGAACTGGCTGATCACCGAGCCCGCCGCCGTGGAGGGTGTTCCGGGCCTCTGGGCGCTGACGGGCGACGGTGGTATCCGCGGAACCGACCTCGGCACGTCCGGATCGGTCGTCACGCTCCACGGTCCGCAGACGCTGCGGCTCGGCAGGCGCGAGCTGCGCGTGTTCGATCGTCGGGGGGCGGTCGCGCTGCGGGTGTTCAATCCGGCGCGTGCCGAGCGTGAGGCGTTCGGAGGCATCGACGCGTATCCGCCGCGGCAGGGGTGGCGGATCCGCGCCTCGTTCACCGAGACGCCCGGGGAATCGGCGACCATCACCGCGGTCGACGGCTCGGTGCACCAGCAGACGCTGGCCGGACGGCTGCGCTTCGAGCTCGACGGCATCCCGCTCTCGTTGTCCGTGACGCGCACCGAGCGGGGCGGTCTCACGGCGGTCTTCGCCGACGGCACGAACGGCATCGAGACGTATCGGTTCCGGTTCCTGCCGATCGGCGAGCCCGACGACGACGGCACGGTGATCGTCGACTTCAATCGGGCCTACCTGCCGCCGTGCGCTTTCTCCGACCAGTACCTGTGCCCGCAGCCGCTCGCCGAGAACCGCTACTCGCTGCCCATCCGCGCGGGGGAGCGCGCGGTCGTGCGGGGGCGGTGACCCCGCTGGCGCCGCACTCGCCGCCCCGGCGGGAGCCCTGCGCCTTAAGCTGTACTCGTGCACGGAGAATACAAGGTCCCAGGGGGCAAGCTCGTCGTCGTCGACCTCGAGGTCGACGACGGCAGGATCGCGGAGTTCCGCCTGGCGGGTGACTTCTTCCTCGAACCGGACACCGCGCTCGACGCGATCAACGACGCCGTGAACGGGCTGCCCGTCGAGACGGATGCCTCGACGATCGCGGCCGCCGTGCGTGCTGCCCTGCCCGAGGGCGCGCAGCTGCTCGGCTTCACGCCGGAGTCGGTCGGCACCACGGTTCGCCGTGCTCTCGTGACGGCCCCGGGCTGGCGTGACTTCGACTGGGAGATCGTGCACGACAAGGCGGTCTCGCCCCAGATGAACCTCGCCCTCGACGAGGTCCTGACCTCGCGCGTCGGCGAGGGCCGTCGCCGCCCGACCCTGCGCATCTGGGAATGGGACGGATCGGCCGTGGTGATCGGCTCGTTCCAGTCGTACCGCAACGAGGTCGACCCCGAGGGGGCGGCCCGGCACGGTTTCGACGTGGTGCGTCGCATCTCCGGCGGTGGAGCGATGCTCATCCCCGCAGGGCAGATCATCACGTACTCGCTGTACGTGCCGGCATCCCTCGTGCAGGGCATGACCTTCGCCGACTCGTACGCGTTCCTCGACGACTGGGTGCTGCACGCGCTGCGCTCGGTGGGCATCGACGCGGTGTACCAGCCGCTCAACGACATCGCGAGCCCCTCGGGCAAGATCGGCGGCGCCGCGCAGAAGCGCCTCGCCAACGGAGGAGTGCTGCACCACGCCTCGCTCTCGTACGACCTCGACGGTCAGATCATGACCGAGGTGCTGCGCATCGGACGCGAGAAGCTCAGCGACAAGGGCACCACGTCGGCGGCCAAGCGGGTCGACCCGCTGCGTCGGCAGACCGGTCTCACGCGCGAGGAGATCATCGAGCGCTTCATCGAGACCTTCCGCTCGCTCACCGACGCGGAGACGGGGGAGATCACGGCCGACGAGTACGCCGCGGCCGAGGCGCTGGTGGAGTCGAAGTTCGCCACCGAGGCGTGGCTGCACCGCGTTCCGTGACCGCGCAGCCCGGGCCGGACGCCCCCGGCGCGGTCTCGATCATCCAGGGCGACAACCTGGCCGTCGCCGCGTCGCTGCCGTCGGCGTCGTTCACGCTGGTGTACCTCGATCCGCCGTTCAACACGGGTCGTACGCAGGAGCGTCAGGTGGTCACCGCCCGCCGCTCGGTCACGATTCAGCAGGAGCCGGATGCCGAGGGGGCCGCGGTCACGGAGTCTCACGGGACCGACGCCGCGGCAGACTCGGCCGTGCGGAGAACGGAACCGGCGACGCCGCCGTCCGAGGTGCGGTACGGGTTCCACGGGCACGCCTACGAGCGGGTCCGCGGGATGCTGCGCGCCTACGACGACCGCTTCGACGACTACGGTGCGTTCCTGATGCCGCGACTCGAGCAGGCGTGGCGGCTGCTCGCCGACGACGGCACGCTGTACCTGCATCTCGACTACCGCGAGGCGCACTACGCCAAGGTCATGCTCGACGCGGTGTTCGGCCGTGACTGCTTTCTCAATGAGCTCATCTGGGCGTACGACTACGGCGCCAAGTCGCGCCGTCGCTGGCCGACCAAGCACGACACGATCCTCGTCTATGTGAAGAACCCGCGCGAGTACGTCTTCAACTCCGACGACATCGACCGCGAGCCGTACATGGCACCGGGTCTCGTCACACCCGAGAAAGCCGCCAGGGGCAAGCTGCCCACCGACGTGTGGTGGCACACGATCGTGCCGACGACCGGGCGCGAGAAGACCGGGTACCCGACCCAGAAGCCCGAGGGCATCCTTCGGCGCATCGTGCGCGCGTCGAGCCGACCGGGAGACCGCGTGCTCGACCTCTTCGCCGGCAGCGGCACGACCGGGGCCGTCGCGTCGGCGCTCGGGCGGGATGCGGTGCTGGTCGACGACAACCCCGAAGCCGTGCGCGTGATGACCGTGCGGATGCCGCACGCCGAGGTCGCAGCCTTCGACGAGTAGCACGCAGGTCTGCCGCCGCACGGCCGATGCGGCCGAAGCGGTGGTCCTGGAGCGTCGAGGGTGCCGGATAGGCTCGACGCATGCGACGTATCCGGGGGGTGGTCGTCATCGCGCTCGCGGTGACACTGGTGGGCTGTGCAGGGCAGGAGGGCGACGCGGATCCCGCGTCGGTCGATGCGATGCTCGACGTCGAGAAGGTTTCCGGCGTTCTCGTCGCGCCGTACGAGCACTTCGTGCAGATCGACCCCGATGCGCCGGAGGACGAGATCGTGACGACGGCGCTCGGGGTGCGCGACATCGTCGACGGGATGGGCGAGGACCGCCCGCGCGACCTCGAGATCGTCGCCGTGTACCCGGGTGACCCCTACGTGAACACGACGTTCACGACGTCCACGTACGACGACCCCGACCGCTTCGAGGACGACGTCCGTCTGTGGGCAAGATTCCTCGACGACGGCTTCACCGAGGTCAGTTATGTCACCGCCTCCGAGGGGGCGGGACCCGGAACCCTGGCGGTGTTCTCGGAGGGTCAGGGAGAAGCAGGAAAGACGCTGGCCGAGGCCTACGGCGCGATCGAGCAGGCCGTGAGCGAACCGCCCTACTCCGATGCTCCGCCGTCGCTGTACGCGTCCGTCGATCACGCCTCGATCTCGAACAAGGCGGGTCGCGCCGATCTCGGAGACGCGTGGATCGAACCGAGCGAGGAGCTGGCGAGTCTGGACTGCCTGACGAGCGCCAGAGTGAGCCTCACTCCCGACGAGACCTGGGTCTCTCTCGTCGGAGACACCGACCTCACCGCCGAGCAGACGGCGCAGATCATGGCGGTGCTCACGGACAGAGGGGTGCTCGGCCCCGCCGTGAATGTGATCCACACCAACAGATCCGCGCTTCCGAAGGACTCCAAGACCACGCTGTACGGAGTGGCCGAATGAGCCGCCGGATCGCGGCCATCGCCGCCGCGGCCGCCGTCGCCGCGCTGCTGCTGACGGGCTGTGCGCCGCAGTACGCGACCCCCGACGAGCGTTCGGAATCCTTCGCCGAGCCGGTGGCAGAAGCGGTGAACGAGCTCGACTCCGCCCCCGACGACGTGCAGGTCAGGTCGTCCTTCGACGGGATCGTGCTCGAGGCCCGCCTGGGCGACATGTCGTATGCCGAGACGCGGGCGTTCCTCGAGCAGGCGCTGCCGATCGTCGAGGAGTCGCCCCTGGGCACCATGCCGGTGCGCCTGCTTCTGAGTCACACGCAACAGGGGTCCGGGCAGCAGGGAGCCGTGGCAGGGTCGACCACACTCGAATGGCGGGGATACGACCCCGCGCGCGCCGACCGCTACTTCGCGGCGGTGCAGGTGTGGCTCGACACCCTGGCAGACCCGGGGGTGCAGTTCGACGAGACGTTCCAGGTGCAGGCGGCCGCCGTGTTCGGCGACATCAGTGTGCTGGACGGTCGTGACCTCGACGCGTACAGCGCCGAGATCACCGCACAGCTGGAGAAGGCCGGATACGTGGAGCCGAGGATCATCGTCGCCGCGCGGCCCGTGCCGTAGTCTGTCGGACCCCCGCCGTGAGAGTGTGAGGGGCATGACCGAGTACGTCGACGTGCAGACCGCCGCGGGGCGGGTCCGAGGGCGCTGGCGCCCGACCACCGGAGGGCGCGGGGCCTCGCGCTCGGCGGCATTCCTCGGCATCCCGTTCGCGGAGGCGCCCACCGGCGATCTGCGATTCCAGGCGCCGGTGCCGAAGGCGCCGTGGGAGGGCGTGCTCGATGCGCTCGAGTTCGCCGCCACCGCGCAACGCGGAGACCCCGGAGTGACGCTCATTCCCGAGCCGAGTGTCGAGGGCGACTCGACGCTGAACGTCAACGTCTTCACCCCCGATCCGACGGCTGCAGGTCTCCCGGTGCTCGTCTGGATCCACGGCGGCGGATACTTCGCCGGGTCTCCCGCGAGCCCCTGGTACGACGGGCGCAACTTCAATCGAGATGGCGTCGTCACCGTCTCGATCTCGTACCGGCTCGGATTCGACGGCTTCGGGTGGATAGCCGATGCCCCGTCGAACCGCGGGGTGCGCGACTGGCTGCTCGCGCTCGAGTGGGTGCAGCAGAACATCGCCGCGTTCGGAGGTGACCCCGGCCGGGTGACCATCGCCGGGCAGTCCGCCGGGGGAGGGGCGGTGCTCACTCTGCTCGGGATGGAGGCGGCACAGCACCTGTTCCACGGTGTCTACGCGATCTCGGGTGCGCTCGGCGACGTCGCGCCCGCGAGGGCCGAGGCGTTCGGACGGGCGCTCGCGGCTGCGGCCGGCGTCGAGCCCACGGTGGCCGGCTTCGCGACGGTGGCGGAGGATCGTCTGCTCGCACTGCAGAAGAAGGCGACCCAGCTCGGGCCGTCGTCGATGGCGACCGTGATCGACGATGGGCTTCCGCTCGGGCCGGCGATCGATGGAGATCTTCTCACACGGCCGACCCGCGAGTCGCTGCGCGCCGGCGTCGGCGCCGACAAGCCGCTCGTGATCGGGGCGGCCGACGACGAGTTCACCATGGCGTTCACGGGCAAAGCCGCGACAGCGCTGCGGTGGGTGCCGCAGTCGGTGCTGTTGAACCGGCTCGGGCTGCCCCGGAGCATCCGTGCCGAGTATCTCGCGGCGAACGCCGACATCGCGCGTCTCGGCAAGGCGCGTCTCGCGGGGCGTGTGCTCACCGACCGGATGTTCCGCCGCACCGTGCCGCGCATCGCCGCAGACAGGGCGGACGCGCCCACCTGGCTTTACCGGTTCTCCTGGCCGTCCGGTCACTTCGGCTTCGCCGAGCACTGCCTCGACGTGCCGTTCTTCTTCGACTGCCTCGACGGGCCGTCGATGGAGGCGCTGGCCGGGCCGAACCCGCCGCAGACCCTCGCCGACGACCTGCACGGCGCGGCCGTCGCGTTCGTCACCACCGCAGACCCGGGGTGGCCGAGGCACGAGGGCGATGCCGGCACCGTGCGGGTCTACGACGTGCAGACCCGCGACGTCGCCGATGCGTACGCGTCCGTGCGCGCTCTGATCTGAGGCGTTCCGTCGCCGAGGCACCGCGGCCGATGGCCGGCCGCTCCCGGAGGTGTGTGCGGCCGGCCATCGGCATGATCGAACGGTGGTCGGGTCAGCGGGCGGCCGCCTTGCGCGGTTTCAGGAATTCCTCCGGCTCACGCTTTTCGCGTTTTGCAGCGCGCTTTTCCTTGATGGTCATTTGCGGGGCCTTTTTCGACCCTCGGACGTGTGGTGTCTTTGCGGACATGAGAAACTCGCTTCCCCTCGTGGCTGGCGTGCGTCCTCTGACCATAGCCCGCCGGTGCAGGAAATCAAATCGCCTCTGACGAGGTTATTTTCTCCTCACTCCGCGCCGCTGTCCACGCTGGGACATTTACGCATCGCGTCATCGATAAATGCACGATCCGCCACGTCCGGGTTTTACCGAAATTGCTTTTTCCGGGCATCCGGCTATCATGATGCACATGACGATATCGACCGTTCTCCCGCGCAGTGAGCGTCTTCGCGACGCTTCCGTGGTGACGACAGCGGTCGACATCGCCGGTGCCCGGCACGAGGTTCTTCCGCCTCGGCTGATCGCCCTCCGCGGACTGCCGATCTCCTTCTGATCCCCCGCCGCGACCGCGTCGACCGCTGATCCCGGCCGTTGCGACACCCCACCCGAGACGCCGCGCCTGCGGCGTCCTTCCGCCTGCAAGGAGCAGCCATGCCCGATCTCACTCCCGTCGCCGATCTCCCGCCGTCCGCGGAGATCGCCTCTCGACTCGAGAGCCTTCTCCGCGATCGCGAGACGGTTCTGCGCGAGCTCGAACCGCGCGCGCTCCCGACCGTCGACCCGGTGGCGTATCAGACCGCGGCGTCGCACCGCGCCGTGATCCGTCAGCTCACCGATGCGCTGGAACGGGTCGCCGCGGGTACCTACGGGCTCTGCGGGCGATGCGGAGAGCCGATCGCGCCCGCCCGTCTCGAGGTGCTGCCCCAGGCGTCCGCCTGCATCGGGTGCCAGAGTCTCGTCGACGCGGCCTGATCCCGAGCGTCCGGCGAACGCCCGACGAGCGTCCGGCGGGCGGCGTGCGAGGGGGCACGCCGCCCGCCTCGCCCTCAGGCGATGTAGATCTTGCGCAGCGTCTCGGTGACGGTCCACACGGTGCGCTGGCCCTCGGCCAGGCGCACGACCGAGCCTGCGTCCACCTCGATCGCGGGCAGCGGCGGGTCGACGAACTCGATCCGGGCGTGGCCGGCGAGCACGACGAAGACTTCGTCGACCTCGGTGTCGGATGCCGTGCCCGGCGTCATCTCCCAGATGCCGACCTCGACGTCGCCGACCGCCGTCAGAGCATGCGCGGCGGTGGTCGGCCGGCCGAGGATCACCTCGTCGACAGGCAGGGACGCGTGCACGAGCGGCAGGGCCGCGGCATCCACTGCCTCGCCGGGCGCGAGCGCGCTCACGAGTCGAATCCCATGCCCACGGCATCCAGCGTCTTGAGGAACAGGTTGCGCCGGCCCTCGTTGTGATCGGCCCTGTCCATCGCCGCGCGCACGAGATTGACGCCGATCGAGGCGAGGGGCTCGGGAGGGAAGGGGAGCGGCTTCTCGCGCACCATGGCGAGCTCGGTGCGCTCTGTCGGCTCACCCGAGAGCTTGTCGAGCATCACGTCCGCGGCGAATCGTGCGGCGCCGACACCCAGGCCGGTGAATCCGGTGGCGTAGGCGACCCGGCCCCTGCGGGCGGTGCCGAAGAACGCGCAGAAGCGACTCGACGAGTCGATCGCCCCGGCCCAGCGGTGCGTGAAGCGCAGCCCCTCGAGCTGCGGGAACGTCGTGAAGAAGTGCGAGGCGAGCTTGCGGTGGCTCTCCATGCGGTCCTCGTACTCGGGCCGCACCTTGCCGCCGAAGTGGTAGACGGCGTCGTAGCCGCCGAACAGGATGCGGTTGTCGGCTGTGAGCCGGTAGTAGTGGAACTGGTTGGCGCTGTCGGCGAGGCCCTGGCGGTTCGACCACCCGATGGACGCGAGCTGGTCATCGGTCAGCGGCTCGGTCATCAGCACGTAGTCGTACACCGGCACCGTCATGAGCCTGTTGCGCTTCAGCAGCGACGGGAACACGTTCGTGCCGAGCGCGACGGCATCCGCGACGACCCGCCCACCCCCGCGCGTGACGAGGGTGACGGGGCCCGCGCCGTCACCCTCGAGTGCCCGCACGAGCGAGTGCTCGTAGATCTCGACGCCCAGCTCCACCGCGACCCGCGCGAGCTCGAGTCCGAGCTTGGCGGGGTGCACGAGGGCGGAGCCCTCGCGATCCCAGGCGCCGGCGAGGAACGTGTCGGAGTGCACCTCGGCCTGCACGGCGTCGCGGTCGAGGAACCCCTCCTCCTCGCGCAGCCACTCGACCTGGTGCGGTTCGACGGCCACCGCGAGCTGGCCGGTGCGCTCGAAGTCCACGTCGAGGGAGTAGCGCGACACGGTCTGCTCGATGCCGTCGAGATTCTCGCGTCCGAGCTCCTCGAGGCGGTCGATCTCGTCGGGCCAGCGCGTCAGGCCGTTCTCGTGTCCGTGGGTGAGGCTCGCCTCGCAGAAGCCGCCGTTGCGACCGGAGGCCGCCCACGCGATGCGCGAGGCCTCGAGCAGCACGACGCGGCGATCGGGGTCGCGCTCCTTGGCGCGGACGGCGGTCCACAGCCCGGCATAGCCGCCGCCGACGATCGCGAGGTCGGCGGTGACGGTGCCCGACAGGGCGGGGTGCTCGGGGCGCTCCACATCGTCGAGCCAGAACACGTCGAGGACGGTGTCGCGCAACGACCGTTCGATCGCGACCGGCGCGGGAAGGCGACGCTCGAAGACGGTGGTTCCCATGGTCACTCCCGGTTTCCGGGCCCGCGCCTCAGCGCGTGCCCCAGTTGTAGAGGTCCTTGTAGAGCCCCGCGTACAGCAGGCTCTCGGTGTGCGCGACCCCGGGGATCGTGCGGATGCGAGTGGCGATGAGGTCGAGCAGATCGGCGTCGCTCTCGCACACCGCCTCGACGAGGATGTCGAAGGTGCCGAGCGTGACGACGACGTACGCGAGCTCGGTGATCTTCGTGAGTTCCTCGGCGATCAGCCGCGGATCGCCGGTGACGCGGATGCCGATCATCGACATGCGGTGGAACCCGAGCTGCATCGGATCGGTGACGGCGACGATCTGGATGATCCCGGCCTCGGTCATCCGCTGCACCCGCTGGCGTGCCGCCGCCTCGCTGAGTCCGACCTCTCGACCGATCTCGGCGTACGGTCGGCGTCCGTCCTCCTGCAGCAGCTCGACGATCCGTTTCGAGATGTCATCAAGGACCGGCTGCTTCGGCGTCGCACTCATGTGTCGATATTGACAGGACGAGTGCACCTTGGCAACTGATTCCATCGCCCAGATCAAGAGACTCTTCTGTATTCGCAAGCGCGTCGCTAGCATGGCGGTCATGGCGACAGAACTCCTCCAGAACTTCATCGGCGGTCGATACGTGGCCGTCTCGGGACAGGGGCGGATGCCGCTCATCGACCCCGCGACCGAGCAGAGCTACGGCGAGCTGCCCGTCTCCGACACCTCCGATGTCGATGCCGCGTATGCCGCGGCCGCTGCGGCGTTCCCGATCTGGCGCGACACCACCCCCGCCGACCGCCAGCTCGCCCTGTTCCGCATCGCCGACGCGATGCAGGCGCGAGCCGAGGAGTTCGCCGACCTGGAGTCGAAGGATACCGGCAAGCCCAGGGCGACCCTCGTCGACGACGAGATCCTGCAGTCGATCGACCAGCTGCGCTTCTTCGCCGGTGCCGCGCGCAGCCTCGAGGGGCGCGCCGCGGGGGAGTACCTCGCCGGGCACACGTCGTTCGTGCGCCGCGAGCCGATCGGTGTGATCGGCCAGGTCACCCCGTGGAACTACCCGCTGAACATGGCCGTGTGGAAGATCGCCCCCGCGCTCGCCGCGGGCAACACGGTGGTGCTCAAACCCGCCGAGTCGACGCCGCTGACCACGCTTCTGCTGGCCGAGATCGTCGCGCTGCACACCCCCGCGGGCACGCTCAACGTGGTGCTCGGCGACCGCGACACCGGGGTGGCGCTGGTCGAGCATCCGACGCCGCAGATGGTGGCGATCACCGGGTCCGTGCGCGCCGGGATGGCGGTCGCGCGGTCGGCGGCGGACGACGTCAAGCGCGTGCATCTGGAACTCGGCGGCAAGGCGCCGGCGATCGTGTTCCCCGATGCGGACCTCGACAAGGCGGCATCCGGCATCGTCACGGGAGCCTTCTTCAACGCCGGACAGGACTGCACCGCGGCCACCCGGGTGCTCGTCCACTCCTCGGTGCACGACGAGTTCGTCGCGGCGCTCGTCGAGAAGGCGAAGACGGATGCCCGCACCGGCGGTCCCCACGAGAAGGGCGTGCTCTACGGGCCGCTCAGCAGCGCCGCGCAGCTCGCCCAGGTGCAGGGATTCATCGAGCGGCTGCCCGCGCACGCCACGATCGAGACCGGCGGGTCGCGACAGGGCGACACGGGGTACTTCTTCGAGGCGACGATCGTCTCGGGGCTGCACCAGGACGACGAGGCGGTGCAGGGTGAGATCTTCGGACCCGTGCTGACCGTGCAGTCCTTCGAGACCGCCGAGCAGGCGCTCGAGATGGCGAACGACGTGCCGTACGCGCTGGCGTCGTCGGTGTGGACGACCGATCACGCCCGTGCGATGCGCTTCTCGCGCGACCTCGACTTCGGATGCGTGTGGATCAACACCCACATCCCGTTCGTGTCGGACATGCCGCACGGCGGATTCAAGCACTCCGGCTACGGCAAGGACCTCTCGCAGTACGGCTTCGACGACTACACGCGCATCAAGCACGTGATGTCGGCGCTGGACTGAGCGGGTCCCGCGTCCGGGGCCCGGCGTCTCGGCGGAGGGCCGTTCTGCGCCCGCGATCGGGCGTGCGCCGGTGAGACGCGATGTGTCATGCTGGGGCGGACGCCGACTCCGGGGGGATCCATGGCACGACCGCTCGCAGGTCCGCAGGGCCTGCTGCGCACGCTCAACGGGCGTGCGATCCTCGAGACGCTCGCGCGTCGGGGGCCACTGACCCGCACCGAGCTGATGACCGAGACGGGGCTGTCGCGCACCGCGGTGACCCAGGTGCTGCGGATGCTCGAGAGTGCGACCGCGGTCGCACCGGCCGGCGTGGATCGCGAGACCCGGGGACCCGCTGCCGGACGCGTCGCTCTGCATCCGCAGCTCGGGGTCGCCGCCGCGGTGCACGTCGACGTCCATGCCGCGCACGTCGTGCTCGTCGATCCCACCGGTGCGGTGCGCGCCGAGAACCACGCGCCCTTCCCGATCCGTGGCGACCGGGTGGATCACATCGCCGGACTCGTGGACGCGTGCCGTCGTGCGGTGGGTGCGACCGTGCAGCTGGCGGTCGTCGGGATCCCCGGGATCGTGACCGCCGACGGCGGCATCCGTGACGATCAGGGTCCCGACGGGGGCGCGTTCAAGAACGCGCTGTCGACCAGGCTCGGGTGCCCGGTGCGTGTCGAGAACGACGTCAATCTGGCCGCTCTCGCCGAGCTGACCTCGGGCACCGGTGCCGACCTCGACAGTTTCGCCCTGCTGCTGCTCGACGAGGGGCTCGGAGCCGGGATCGTCATCGACGGCCGGCTGCACCGCGGCTTCTCGGGGGTGGCGGGCGAGGTCATGTACCTGCCACAGACCCCGGTGCCGATCGGCGCCCCCGTGCTCGGCGACGACGTGGTGCGCGATCTCGCCCTCGCCCACGGGCGCGACCCCGAGCTGACGATCGATCAGCACCTCGACGCCGCGAGCGACGGCGACAGGGGAGCGCTCGCGATGGCGACCGAGATGGGCCGACGGCTCACACTGATCGCCGGGACGATCGCGCTCGTGCTCGATCCCCAGGCGTTCATCCTCAGCGGATCCGCCGCGCATCCCGCGATGGTCGAGGCGACCGCGAGGGCCGCCGAGGACCTCGCCCCGCGGCTGCCGCTGAGCATCCTCGCCTCGTCGTTCGGGCCGGAGGCCCCGCTCGTCGGTGCCGTCGGCGAAGCGGCCGCGGCGCTGCGGGCGACGGTCTTCTCCCGCCTTCTTCCCGGATCAGAGCGGAGCCGCCGGTGATCTCCGATCTGGCCGATCGCCTCGGCCTCGCACCGGGCGCCCGTGCCATCATCATCAACGCCGACGACTTCGGGATGTGCCACGCGGCCAACACGGCCATCACCGGACTGCTCAGCGCCGGGCACATCGATTCGACCACGGTGATGATCCCGTGCGCGTGGGCTCCCGAGGCGCTGGCCTTCGCCGCGGCGCGGACCGACCTCGACGTCGGCGTGCATCTCGTGCTCACGAGCGAATGGACCGACTACCGGTGGCGTCCGCTCACCGGGACCGGCACGAGCCTGGTCGACGCCGCGGGGTGCTTCCCGGCCGACGTGCTCTCGATCGAGCAGCGGGCCTCCGATGCCGACGTGGCGGCGGAGGTCGCCGCTCAGCTGCAGGGCGCGCTGGATGCGGGGGTCGACGTCACCCACCTCGACAACCACATGGGGTCGGTCTACGGACTGCTCACCGGTCGCGACTTCCTCGCGCAGGTGCTCCCCCTCGCGGCGCAGCACGGCCTGCCGTTCCGACTCCCGCGGAGCATGGAGGGCACGGCCGACGATGCCGCGCTGCAGGCCAAGCTCACCGAGGCGGCCGGCGCCGCCGACGCACTCGGCGTCGAGATCATCGACCGGCTGTGGAGCCATCCGTTCGACGCCGCGCCCGACGAGTCGTACGAGCAGGTGCGCGACGGCCTCATCGCCCTGCTGCGCGCGGTACCCGCCGGGGTGACCGAGATCTACCTGCATCCGATGGTCGACGACGACGAGCTGCGCGCGGTGGTCGACTTCGGTGCCGTCAAGCGCGGTCACGAGCTGCGTCTGCTGTCGGACCCCGCGGTGCTGCAGGCGATCGCCGATGAGGGACTGGTCAGGATCGGATGGCGCGCGCTGCGCGACCTGCAGCGGAGCCCTCGCCCATGACCTCGCTGCGCGCGGGACTGCGCGACCGGCGCCTGCATTCCGCGCCGACGAGGGGGCAGTCCGTCGCGTTCGGGGCCTCCGGGTTCCCGACGCAGCTCATGACGCAGACGTTCTCGGCGTTCGTCGTCTACTTCTACGTCGCGCACCTCGGTGTCGAGCCGACCTGGGTGGCGGCGGCGATGATCGCCCACGGCATCCTCAACGCCGTTCTCAATCCGCTCGTCGGGGCGCTGTCCGACCGCATCCGCACTCCCTGGGGCCGGCGCATCCCGTGGATCGGTCTCGGCATCGTCCCGCTCGTCGTCGCCTTCGCCCTGGTCTGGATGCCGCCGCCGCTGCCCGCCGCAGGGCTGATCGTCTGGTTCCTGGTGGTCGTCGCGGTCTACGACATCGCGTTCGTGGTGGTGGTGCTGAACATCTCGGCGCTGTTCCCCGAGATCTTCAGGACCACGGAGGAGCGGGCGCGCGGCAACGTGCCTCGGCAGATCTTCGCGATCGTGGGCATCGTGCTGGGAACGGCCGGGGCGCCCCGGCTCTACGGCTGGATCGGCTGGTCGGGCATGGCTCTCGTGCTCGCCGGGGTCTGCCTCGTGCTGCTCGTCGTGTCGTTCCTCGGCGGGATGATCGAGCGCGACGTGCCCGAGACGGGCTCAGAGGCCATGCGCTGGCGCGACCAGCTGACGTACACGTTCGCCAACCGCGCGTTCGTGCCGTATGTGCTCGGTTCGCTCTTCATCCAGACCGCGATCGCCGTCATCCTCGCCGCGGTCCCCTTCTACGTGCGGTACTCGCTGGGTGCCGCCGAGGGCGAGGGGAGTCTGCTGCTGGGGGCGATCTTCGTGACCGCGATCCCGTCGATCGTGCTGTGGAGCGCGGTCGTGCGTCGCACGTCACCGCGCACGGCGCTGCTGTGGAGCGTCGCGGTCTTCGGCCTCGCGGTGCTCGGCTACCTGCTGCCCTCGAGCGTGACGGCGGCCGCGCTGATCGGGGTGGCGGTCGGCGTCGGGGTCGGCGGGCTGCTGCAGCTGCTCGAGGTCGTGCTCGCCCAGATCATCGACGAGGATGCGGTGCGCACCGGCCATCGCCGCGAGGGCGCGTACTTCGGGGTCAACGGCTTCGTCGTGCGCGGTTCGGTGGTGCTGCAGGCCGTCGTCGCCGCGGCGGTGCTCACTTCGTCGGGGTTCGACGCGTCGCTCGGCGATGCGCAGCCCGAGGCCGTCGACGGCGGGATCCGCGTCATGGTCGCGGTGATCCCGCTCGTCTTCGCCGCGCTGGCGTGGCTGTGCTTCTGGCTCTACCCCATCCGCACGCGCGACCTCTGATCCGACGTCAGGACGCGGCCTGACGCGCCTCCCAGCCGGTGCGCACCATCTCGTCGACCGTGTACCGCATCTTCCAGTCGAGGTCGCGGGCAGCGAGCTCGCCGGTGGCGACGATGCGGTCGGGGTCTCCCGGGCGCCGGGGGCCGATCTCGGGGGTGAAGTCGATGCCGGTGACGCGGGCGACCGCGTCCATGATCTGCTTCACGCTGAGGCCGTCGCCCGAGCCGAGGTTGTACGCGGCCTCGATCGGCTCGCCGCCGGCGAGACGCTTCGCAGCCGCGACGTGCGCGGCGGCGATGTCGCCGACATGCACGTAGTCGCGCACGTTGGTGCCGTCCTCGGTGTCGTAGTCGTCGCCGTTGATGCGCGGAGTCTCGCCCGCGATCAGCTTCTCGAACACGATCGGGAAGAGGTTGTGCGGGCTCACGTCGTAGACGGTCGGATCGGCGGACCCGACGACGTTGAAGTACCGCAGCGAGGTGTGACGCAGCGGGGCATCGGAGTCGGCGGTCGCGATCGCCTGGTCGCGCAGCAGCCACTCGCCGATGAGCTTCGACTCGCCGTACGGGCTCGCCGGCTTCTTGGCGGTGTCTTCGACGACGAGCGCCGTATCGGGCGTGCCGAACACGGCGGCCGACGAGGAGAACACGATGTTCGCGACGCCCGCGGCATCCATCGCCTCGAGGATCACGCGGGTGCCCTCGACGTTCTGCGCGTAGGTGTGCAGCGGCCGCTGCACCGAGACGCCGGCGTACTTGTATCCCGCGACGTGAATGACGCCCTCGGCGTCGTGATCGCGCAGCGTCTTCTCGACGAGCGCGCGATCGAGGATGCTGCCCTGCACGAAGGCCACGCCCTCGGGCACGAACGAGGCGACCCCGCTCGAGAGGTCGTCGAGGATGACGGGTGTGAGCCCGGCATCCGCCAGTGCGCGAACGACGTGCGAGCCGATGTAGCCGGCGCCGCCGGTCACGATCCAGGACATGGTGTGCTCCTCAGGGTGGGGAAGTGTTCAGTATCTCAGGAGTCGCGGTGCGCGCCCGCCGCCGGCGTGACGGTGAAGATCACGGGGGCGGTGAACCCGGACGCGGCGAACGCGGCGGTCACGGCGTGCGTCACCTGCTGCACGGCATCCTGCTCGATCAGCGCGATCGCGGCGCCGCCGAAACCGCCGCCGGTCATGCGTGCGCCGATCGCGCCGGCGGCGAGGGCTGCTTCGACCGCTGTGTCGAGCTCGGGCACCGAGATCTCGAAGTCATCGCGCATCGAGGCGTGCGAGGCCACGAGCAGGTCGCCGATCGCACGGGCACCGTCTTCGCGCAGCACGCGGACGGTGTCGAGCACGCGCTGGTTCTCGGTGACCACGTGCCGCACGCGGCGGAACGTCACGTCGTCCATGAGCTCCTCTGCACGCGGCAGGTCGCCGACCGCGACATCTCTCAGGCTCGGCACGCCCATGATGGCGGCTCCCCGCTCGCACGCGGCGCGGCGCTCGCCGTAGCCGCCCGTGGAGTGGGCGTGCTTGACGCGCGTGTCCATCACGAGGATCGCAAGACCGGCCTCGGCGATCCCGACGGGCACGAGGTTCGCATCGAGCGAGCGGCAGTCGAGGAAGATCGCGGCATCCGGCTCGCCGAGCATCGAGGCCATCTGATCCATGATGCCGGTCGGGGCGCCGACGGCCTCGTTCTCGGCCGTGCGGCCGACGCGGGCGAGGGCGATGCGGTCGAGTCCGGCATCCCAGAGGTCGTTCAGGGCGGATGCCGTCGCACCCTCGATCGCGGCCGACGACGAGAGCCCTGCGCCGACCGGCACGTCGGAGGCGATCGCGATGTCGAGTCCCGTGCCGGCGGCGGCCGAGGCTGAGATCCCGTCGGCCTGACGCAGCGCCCAGGCGACGCCGAGCGGGTAGGCGGCCCACTCCGGCACACGCGGGGCGGTGCCGGTCGGGGTCGGGAACAGGTCGTCGAGGTCGTCGAGTGACACCTCCACCGGCTCGTCGGCGAAGGTCGACGCGACGCGGATGCGGCGGTCGTCGCGCCGGCCGACGGCGGCGACCGTGCGATGCGGGATCGCGAAGGGCAGCACGAAGCCGTCGTTGTAGTCGGTGTGCTCGCCGATCAGATTCACGCGGCCGGGGGCCGACCAGACGCCCTCGGGGGTGCGGCCGGTGAGGTCGGCGAAGAGTGCGCGCGCGGTGTCCTGGGTGGTGGTCATGCGGAGGCCTCGTCTGCGTGGTCGGCTGCGGTCGGTGCGGTGTCTGCGGTGCGGGGTGCGTCGCCGTGTGCGGCGTCGGCCTTCGCGATCGCCTCGCGGATGCGGGCGGCGCCCTGCTCGGGGGTGACCTCGGCGGCCCACGCCCACATCGCGGCCTCGGATCCGGCGAGGAACTTGAGCTTGTCGGCGGCCCGGCGGGGGCTGGTCAGCTGCAGGTGCAGGCGCACGCTGTCGCGCCCCACGTGGACGGGGGCCTGGTGCCACGCGGCGATGTACGGGGTCGGGGTGTCGTAGAGCGCATCGACGCCACGCAGCAGGCGCAGGTAGAGGGGCGCGAGCTCGTCGCGCTCGGCCTCGGTCGTCTCGGCGAAGTCCGGGACGTGGCGGTGCGGCATCAGGTGCACCTCGAGAGGCCACCGCGCGGCGAAGGGCACGAAGGCGGTCCAGTGCTCGCCGCGGAACACGACCCGCTCCGAGGCCTGCTCGGACTCGAGGATGTGCTGGAACAGGTCGGGGGCGGTGCGGTCGATCGAGTCGAGCACTCTCGTGGTGCGGGGTGTGACGTACGGGTAGGCGTAGATCTGACCGTGCGGATGCGGCAGCGTGACGCCGATCGCCTCACCGCGGTTCTCGAACGGGAAGATCTGCTCGATGCCGGGGAGCTGCGAGAGGGCGGCGGTGCGGTCGGCCCAGGCCTCGATGACCGTGCGCGCGCGGGTGACGGACTGCGTGCCGAAGGATCCGGTGTGCTCGGGGCTGAAGCACACGACCTCGCACCGACCGACCGAGGTGCGCGTGCGCCCGAGTCCGAGGGCCGCGAGATCGTCGAGGCCACGCGGGGCGTTGGACGCCTCGGGGGCGGAGCCGATCGCCTCGGCCAGCGCGGGGCCGAACGCGGGGGAGCGGTTCTCGAACACGGCGACGTCGTACATCGACGGCACCTCCGACGGGTTCGTCGCAGACTGCGGTGCCAGCGGGTCGGCGTCGGCGCTGGGCATCATGACGCGGTTCTGACGGTTCGCGGCGACCGTGATCCAGTCTCCGGTCAGCACGTCGAGGCGCATCGTGGCGGTGGCGCCGCGCGGGTCGAGCGTGCGGGAGTCGACAGCGCGCTCGGCGCCGAGCGTCGTGCCGGGGTCGTCGAAGTAGATCAGTTCGCGGCCGTCGGCGAGGGTCGTCGCGCGCTTGGTGATCCCCGCCGAGAGGGACTCAATTCGCAACTCAGGCAATTCGTGCGTGTTCACGTAAACATGGTACGCACAGGGCCGTGGTAACGTCAACACTGCGGAGTTGTGAGCGCGAGGCGGGGGTGGGCGGGATGGACGACGATCCGCTGCGCGCGCCGGATGCTCGCCGCCGGCGCCGCCCCGCATCGGGCCGCGTCTCGATGGCGATGGTCGCGTCTCGCGCGGGCGTGTCGGGACAGACCGTCTCGCGCGTCGTCAACGACAGTCCGCGGGTCGATCCCGCCACACGTGAGCGTGTCGAGACCGCGATGGCCGAGCTCGGATATCGGCCCCACCGTGCGGCGCGCGCGCTGCGCACCGGGCGCTCGCAGACCATCGGTCTCGTCGTCACCACGCTCGCCACGGTCGGCAACTCGCGGATGCTGCAGGCCACCGCCGAGGCGGCCGCCGAACGCGGATACGCGCTCACGCTCGTGACGGCCGGTGACAGCGTCGCGGACGCGTTCGAACGCCTCTCGGAACAGGAGGTCGACGGGGCGATCGTGCTCAACGAGGCGTCGGCGCTCGTTCCCGCGGCCGACCGGCCCGCAGGTCTCCGGCTCGTCGTGGTCGATGCCCCGGCCACCGCCGACCTCGCCGTCGTGCACAGCGATCATGTCGGCGGGGCCGCCGCGGCGACCGCGCGTCTTCTCGAGATCGGGCACCCGACCGTGCACCATCTCGCGGGCCCCGCCGACTCGTTCGCCGCGGGTGAGCGCGAGCGGGGCTGGCGCGACACCCTCGTCGCCGCGGGTGTGGAGCCGCCGCCGATCGTGCGCGGCGACTGGACCGCGGAGGCGGGCTTTCTCGCGGGCGAGGCGCTGCTCGCGGCATCCGCCGTCTTCTGTGCCAACGACCAGATGGCGCTGGGGCTGCTGCGGGCGCTCGCCGACGCCGGGCGTCGGGTGCCGGAGGACGTCAGCGTGATCGGCTTCGACGATGTGCCGGATGCCGCGAACTACCGCCCGCCGCTGACGACGATCCGGCAGGACTTCACAGCCCTCGCGCATCGCGCTGTCGGCCTGCTCGTCGCAGAGATCGAGGGGACGCCCGGGGCCGAGGCATCCGCTGTCGTGCCGACCCTCCTGGTCGAGCGCGCCAGCACCCGCTGACCCGGTCTCGGCGCCCGCATCCGTTCTCGCGTCCGTCGGTGTCGCATCGGCCGCTGTCGCGTCTGTCGCTGTCGCATCTGTCGCCGTCGCGTCTGTCGCCGCCGCGGTGCGGGGTCGAAAGTGAACCGGGCCTGTGGTCGGGGTCAGTTCGGCATCGGTAACGCCAGTTTTGGATGCGTAAGTGGCCCCGAACGGCGTGGCGGATGCGAAAGTGGCCCCGCCTGGCGCGCGGGATGCGCCCGTTCTCCCGCACCCGATCCCCTGCATCTGTCGCCGCCGCGTCTGTCGCTGCCGCGGTGCGGGGTCGAAAGTGCACCGTGCCTGTGGTCGGGGTCAGTTCGGCATCGGTAACGGCAGTTTCGGATGCGCAAGTGGCCCCGTCTGGCGTGGCAGATGCGCAAGTGGCCCCGCCGGGAGCGCGGGATGCGCAAGTGGCCCCGCCTGCCACGCACTCCGAGCACGAGCGCGCCTCGCGAGCGCATGCTTTTCGCCCCGTGCGGATCTCCGGCGCGGGGCGCGCTGAAGGAGAGCGTTTTCCACCGGTCCTTGCATCCGGCCCCACGGCATGGCATGCTGTCGGAAAGCGCTTACCCGCGCGGCCTCCATGCGGAGGACGCGGGCGACGGAGATAGAGAGAACGGATCAGCAATGTCACAGGCGACGACCCGCGAGATCGGGATCATCATGAACGGCGTCTCCGGGCGCATGGGCTACCGGCAGCACCTGGTGCGGTCGATCCTCGCGATCCGTGACGGGGGCGGCATCGAGCTGCCCGACGGATCCCGCATCACGGTGAAGCCGATCCTCGTCGGCCGCAACGAGGCGAAGCTCGCCGAGCTCGCCGCGAAGCACGGCATCGAGGACTACACGACCGACCTCGACGCAGCGCTGGCCGATCCGAAGTGGGAGATCTACGCCGACTTCCTCGTGACGAAAGCGCGCGCGTCGGCGCTGCGCAAGGCGATCGCGGCAGGCAAGGCGATCTACACCGAGAAGCCCACGGCCGAGTCGCTCGACGAGGCCCTCGAGCTCGCGCGCCTCGCGGATGTCGCCGGCGTCAAGACCGGCGTCGTGCACGACAAGCTCTACCTCCCGGGTCTGCAGAAGCTCAAGCGCCTCATCGACTCCGGTTTCTTCGGACGCATCCTGTCTGTGCGCGGCGAGTTCGGCTACTGGGTGTTCGAGGGCGACTGGCAGCCCGCGCAGCGCCCGAGCTGGAACTACCGCACCGAAGACGGCGGCGGCATCATCGTCGACATGTTCCCGCACTGGAACTACGTGCTCGAGAACCTCTTCGGCGAGGTCAAGAGCGTGTACGCCCAGGCCGCGGTCCACATCGCGGACCGCTGGGACGAGAACGGCGAGCACTACACCGCCACCGCCGAAGATGCCGCCTACGGCATCTTCGAGATCGAGGGCGGGATCGTCGCCGAGATCAACTCCAGCTGGACCGTGCGCGTCAACCGCGACGAGCTCGTCGAGTTCCAGGTCGACGGCACCCACGGATCCGCGGTCGTCGGACTCTTCGGCGCGAAGATCCAGCCCCGCAACGCCACGCCGAAGCCCGTGTGGAACCCCGACCTCGAGGACTCGCACGACTACGACGCCGACTGGCAGGAGATCCCCACCAACGACGTGTTCCTCAACGGGTTCCGTCAGCAGTGGGAGGAGTACCTCGTCTCGTTCGTCGAGGGCACGACGTACCCGTTCGACCTGCTGTCCGGCGCGCGTGGCGTGCAGTTCGCTGAGGCCGGTCTGACCTCCAGCGCCGAGGGCCGCAAGATCGCTCTCTCGCCGCTCACGCTGGGCTGATCATGAGCACGCTCCGACTCCTCGACGCCGCGGGTGCGGTGACGGATGCCGAGCTGCGCGAGGGCGGCGGGTACACGCGACCCGCCGCCCCGCTGCAGAGCCGCGTCGCCTACGCCGCCGCGCACGTCGTCCCGAAGGTGCATGCCGACAACACACCGGGTCAGCCCGCCGACATCGACTGGGATTCGACCCTCGCATTCCGTCGCAACGTGTACTCCTGGGGCCTCGGCGTCGCAGACGCCATGGACACCGCGCAGCGGAACATGGGGCTGGATGCCGCTGCGACCCGAGAGCTCATCGCTCGCAGCGCCGAGGTCGCCCGCGAGGAGGGCGGCTCGGTCGTGGTCGGCGTCAACACCGACCACATCGCCGAGTCGCACATCTCGCTCGACCAGGTCATCGACGCCTACACCGCACAGCTGCACTTCACCGAGGAGCAGGGGGCCGGCCCCGTGCTGATGGCCTCCCGCCACCTCGCCCGCGTCGCAGAGAACGCCGACGACTATCGTCGCGTCTACCGGTCGGTGCTGCAGTCGGCCACGGTGCCCGTCGTGCTGCACTGGCTCGGCCCGGCGTTCGACCCCGAGCTCGCCGGCTACTTCACTTCGTCTTCGTCGAGTCTGGGTGGCGCTCCGGATGACTGGCAGGCGGCATCCGCTGTGCTGCTCGATATCATCGCCGAGAACCCCGACAAGGTCGCGGGCGTGAAGATGAGCCTGCTGAACGCCGAGTCCGAGATCTCGGTGCGCGAGCGGCTGCACTCTCAGGACTCGACGCGGGGCGTGCGCATGTTCACAGGCGACGACTTCAACTACGTCGGCCTGATCGGCGGTGACACGGTGGGGCAGGGCGAGGGGCACTCCGACGCGCTGCTCGGCGCGTTCGCGGCGATCACGCCGGTGGCGTCCGCCGCGATCCAGGCTCTGGATGCCGGAGACCCCGCACGCTACCTCGAGATCCTCGGGCCGACCGAAGAACTGAGCCGTCAGGTGTTCGCGGCCCCGACCTTCTACTACAAGACGGGTGTCGCGTTCCTCGCCTGGCTGAACGGGCATCAGCCCGCGTTCCAGATGGTCGGCGGCCTGCATTCCGCACGGAGCCTGCCGCACCTCAGCCGCATCGTCGAGCTCGCGAACGCCTCGCTGGCGTTGGAGAATCCCGAACTCGCACGTGAGCGCTGGCACGGGATGCTGCGCCTGAACGGCGTCGACACCGGGAGCGTGGCACGGTGACCGTCGATCCTCGCCTGTCGATCAACCAGGCCACCATCAAACACGCCGACCTGGCGACCGCACTGCGGGTGACCGCGGATGCCGGCATCCAGGCGATCGGTCTGTGGCGCGAACCCGTGAACGAGGTCGGACTCGAGGTCGCCGCGCGCATGCTCGCCGACTCGGGGCTGCGCTTCACGACCCACTGCCGCGGCGGGTTCTTCACGCTGCCGGACGGCCCGGAACGCGTCGCCGCCCTCGACGACAACCGCCGTGCGATCGAGGAGACCGCGACCCTCGCCGCCGCGGGGGCCGACGGATCCACCGCCGTTCTCGTGCTGGTGGCCGGTGGCCTTCCGGCGGGCTCGCGCGACCTGATCGGTGCGCGCGAGCGGGTGCGCGATGCGATCGGCGTGCTCGCGGCCGACGCGAAGGCCGCGGGGGTGGCGCTGGCGATCGAGCCACTGCATCCGATGTATGCCTCCGACCGCGCCGTCGTCTCGACCCTCGGTCAGGCGCTCGACATCGCCGCCGACTTCGATGCCGACGTCGTGGGGGCGGCCGTCGACACGTTCCACATCTGGTGGGATCCGCAGGTGCTCGACCAGATCGCGCGCGCCGGCCGAGAGGGCCGCATCGCGACCTACCAGGTGTGCGACTGGAAGACCCCGCTGGCCGCCGACGTGCTGCTGTCTCGTCACTACCCGGGGGAGGGCGTGATCGACTTCGGCTCGCTCACGCGCGCGGTGATCGAGACCGGATACGACCGCGACATCGAGGTCGAGATCTTCCACGCCGACATCTGGGCGGATGCTCCCGAGAACGTCGTGCGGCGCACGGCCGAGGCGTTCGGCGCCGCGGTCTCGCCCCACCTGAGGTGACGCACGGGCGGCCGATCGCGGTGTTCGAGGCCGGCATCCGTCCGTCCTCGTTCGCGTGTCTCTGCCCTCGTTCGTCTGCCCTCGTTCGTCTGCCCTCGTTCGTCTGCAGGACGCGGGCACGGATGCAGGATGAGGACGTCGGTGTGGTCCTGCATCCGTGCTTCGATCCTGCAGGCAGACCCCGAGACCGCGTGCCGCCCCTTGAGAGGATGACCGTATGACGAAGATCCGAACGGGGACGATCCGACCTGGCCTGTGCTCGGTGACCTTCCGGTCGCTGACTGCAGAACGGGTGATCGAACTCGCGGTGCAGGCGGGCCTCGAGGTCATCGAGTGGGGCGCCGACGTGCACGTGCCGGCGGGCGATGTCGAGCGAGCAGCCGCCGTGGGGCAGGCGATGACGGATGCCGGGTTGACGTCGTGCTCGTACGGATCGTACTTCCGAGCGGGCGCAGACGAACCGCTCACGCCGATCCTCGACACCGCGGCCGCGCTCGGCGTCGATCGGGTGCGCGTCTGGGCCGGCGAGCGCGGGTCGGCAGAGGCGTCACCCGCGCACTGGGCATCGACCGTTGCCCGACTGCAGGATGCGGTGGACGAGGCGGATGCACGCGGCATCGCCCTCGCACTGGAGTTCCACTCCGGCACTCTCGCCGACACGGCGCCGACGACGTTGCGCCTGCTCGCCGAGGTGGCCAGCCCCGCGCTCAGCACCTACTGGCAGCCGACGGTCGCGGCGAGTGTCGACGATGTGCTCGCCGAGTACCGCGCGGTCGCCGCGCACACCAGTGCGGCGCACGTGTTCTCGTGGTGGCCCGCGCAGGAACGACGTCCGCTGCGGGCGCGGGACGCCCTCTGGACGCGCTTCTTCACCGAGGCGCTCTCCGCCCCGAGGCCGCCCCGCGAGGCGTTGCTCGAGTTCGTGCCGAACGACGACCCCGCGCTGCTGCCCGGCGAGGCGGCGGCCCTGCGCTCCTACCTCTCGACCTGATGGCCGACATCGCCGCGATCACGCGGGTGCGGGATACCGGTCCTCTCCCCGGTGCGGAGCCCGCCCCGCAGTATGCTCAGGGCATGAGTCAGCAGGAAAGCCCTTCCCGCGCGCGTCAGCCGCGCCACTCCCGAGGGGCGGCGCCGACCCTGCACGATGTGGCACGCGAGGCGGGAGTCTCGCTCGCGACGGCATCCCGCGTCCTCAACGGGTCGGAGCGCAAGGTCGCGGAGTCCTTCCGCGAGCGTGTGGAGCAGGCAGCCGCCGAACTCGGATACACCGCCAACGCCTCGGCGCAGGCGACCGCCCGCGGCAGCTCGCCGGTGATCGCCCTGCTCGTGGCCGACATCGCCGACCCGTACTTCGGTCTGATCGCCGCAGGAGTCGCGCGCGGCGCCGACGAGCAGGGACTGGTGGTGACGATCGCGATCACCGAACGCGACCCGGCCCGCGAGGCGCGCATCGTGCGTGCCCTGCGCGGACAGCGGCCCCAGGGACTGATCCTCGCCGCCTCCCGCACCGATGAGCCGACCGATTCCGACACCGCCCGTGAGCTCGCCGAGTATGCGCGCTTCGGCGGACGCGTCGTGACCTTCGGAGCGGGCAGCGCCGAGAACCGCCACGTCGAGATCGACAACCGCGCGGGCGCCGCAGCCCTCGGCCGGCGCATGGCGTCACTCGGCTACCGTTCGGCGATCGCGATCGGCGCCGCCGAGGGAGTGCTGACCTCCGACGAGCGTCTCGCCGGCTTCCGCGCCGGCTTCGAGTCGGGCGGCGGGAGCCTCGACCGCGTGCTCCGGGGCGACTTCCGACGGGAGTCGGGAGCCCGCGCGATGTCCGACGCCCTCGAGCAGGGCGTCGAGCCTGGCACCCTCGTGTTCGGCATGAGCGACGTCGTGGCCATCGGCGCGATGGCGGCGATCCGCGACGCAGGACGCGAAATCGGCTCCGACATCGCGGTGTGCGGTTTCGACGACGTGCCCTCCAGCAGCGACGTGAGCCCGGCGCTCACGACAGTGCGCGTGCCGCTCAGCGAGGTCGGATACCAGGCCTTCCGCGCGACGGTCGACGCCGACTGGGAGCAGGCGCCGCTGCCGCTCGAGGTCACCGTGCGCGCGAGCACCCCCGGCCTCACCCGATGACCCGAGTGGTCCTCGCGCCCGACAGCTTCAAGGGCACGATCACGGCGGCTGATGCTGCGGCATCCCTCGCCGAGGGGTGGGCGTCGGTCGATCCCTCCGCGACGTTCGTGCACCGGCCGATGGCCGACGGCGGCGAGGGCACCGTGGCGGCGTTCGCGGCTGCCGTACCGGGCGCTCGGAGGATGCCGGTCGCGGTCGACGGCCCCACGGGCCACGTCGTCGACACGGGCTGGCTGCTGCTGCCGCCCACCGGCGAGACGCCCGGCGGCACCGCCGTCGTCGATCTTGCCTCGACCTCAGGGATCGAGCTGCTCGAGGAACTGCGGCCCTGGGACGCCGACACCACCGGTTTCGGGCAGGCGATCGTCGCCGCCCTCGATCACGGCGTCTCGCGCCTGGTGGTCGGCATCGGGTCCAGTGCGTCGACAGACGGAGGCACCGGGATGCTGACTGCCCTCGGTGCCCGATTCCTCGACGAGGGAGGGAGCCCGGTCGCCCGCGGCGCGAGGGGACTCGCCGACATCGCCTCCGTCGATCTGTCGGGGCTGCGCGCCGCACCCGAGGTGCGGGTGCTCACCGACGTGACCAACCCGTTCACCGGCGTTCGCGGAGCCGCTGCCGTGTTCGGCCCGCAGAAGGGGCTCGCCGCCGACGACATCGCCGGAGTGGATGCCGCGCTCGCGCGCCTCGCGACCCTGCTCGGCCTCGACCCGCAGCTCGCAGGCACGGGTGCGGCCGGCGGAACCGGGGGAGCACTCGTCGTGTGGGGGGCGACCCTCGCTCCCGGTGCGGCCGCGGTGGCTGAGCTGATCGGACTGGCGGATGCCATCTCCGACGCCGACGTGGTCATCACAGGGGAAGGGTCGTACGACGGGCAGTCCGGCGACGGCAAGGTGCCCTCGTTCATCGCGGGCATCGCGACCGAAGCCGGGGTGACGCCCCTGCTCGCTGCCGGACGCATCACCGCTGACGCCGACACGGGGGTCTTCGCGGCATCCGCGTCGTTGACCGACCTCGCGGGGTCGTCCGACGCCGCGCTCGCCGAACCTGCGCGGTGGTTGCGCGAGGCTGGCGCCGTGCTCGCCCGCTCGCTCTGATCCGGCGCGTCCGCATCCGGGGTGCCGCATCCGGGGTGCCGCATCCGGGCGCACCCGCCTGCTGGGTACCGGCATCCGCTCGCTGCCGTCCCGCCGGGCGGGGTCACTTTCGCACCGGGGATGCTGGGCAGGGTCACTTTCGCACCGGGGATGCCAGGCGGGGTCACTTTCGCACCGCGGATGCCGGGCGGGGTCACTTTCGCACCGGGATCGGCCTATCGGGGTGTGTTTTTGACCCCGCGTGGAGTTCGACCCCCGCGGGCGAGCTGTGCGGGAGCGTTTCGGCCCGGCGTTCCCCCCGCCCACCAGGCGGGGTCACTTTCGCACCGCGGATGCCGGGCGGGGTCGCTTTCGCACCGGGATCGGCCTATCGGGGTGTGTTTTTGACCCCGCGTGGATGTCGACCCCGCCGGCGAGCTGCGCGGGAGCGTTTCGGCCCGGCGTTCGCCCCGCCCACCAGGCGGGGCCACCTTCGCCCCGCGGATGCCAGGCGGGGTCACTTTCGCACCGCGGATGCCGGGCGGGGTCACTTTCGCACCGGGATCGGCCTATCGGGGTGTGTTTTTGACCCCGCGT
>NZ_JBEOUR010000011.1:0-64503 GCF_040302605.1 Microbacterium sp. NPDC097977 | reverse complement strand
GGCGGCCCCGCTCTCGGTTTGTTTCGCCGCTTTTACCTCACCCCCCACACGTTCGGGGGGGCGGCTGCCCCGCCCACCCGCCCCCCTTCGCCTTTCCTTCTCGGGCCGCAGGCGGAACCGAGGAGGCGGCGGTGATCAGTTGTGGACCGACACCTCGAGGCCGACGGGCGACCACTCGTAGACGAACTTGGCGACATCGATCGGCATGTTCACGCAGCCGTGGCTGCGGGGCGAGCCGAAGGCGTTGTGCCAGTAGGTGCCGTGGAAGCCCTCGTCGCCGTTGAAGTACGTGACCCACGGCACGTTCGGCGTCTCGGTGATCGAGCCGTCGGGCTCGCGGCTCTTCATCGTCTGCATGCGCACGTGCGCGTAGACCGTGAAGTTGCCGGTGTCGGTGGGCGTGGCGGCCTTGCCGGACGAGATCGCCCAGGAGCGCACGACCGCGCCGTTCTCGATGAGCGTCGCGGTCTGGGATCCGAGGTCGACGTCGATCTTGCGAACGAGGTTGACCGACTCGAACGGCGTCTCGGTGACCGCGAGCGGGACGACGCCGTCGGCGGCTTCGAGCTTGTCGGCGACCTCGGACGCGAGGTTCGAGGTGTCGCCCAGCGCACGGCCGTTGACGCCCGCGGTCTCGGTGCGGAGCACCTCGCCCGAGGAATTCACGATGTTGGTCGCGGTGACGGGCGCGCGGTCGACGGCGCCGGCGAGGGAATCGATCGTGGTCTGGATGACCGCCTCGTCGGCGACCACACGGAGGGACCCGTCGTCGTCGACGACCGAGAACCAGCTCGCGGCGGTGGCGGGGTCGACGGGCACCGTGCGCTCTTCGCCGACGTAGAAGCCGATCGTGCCGAGCATCCCGTTCAGCGAGGTCGTCAGCGTCGTCGCGTCGTCGTCGGTGACGGCGGCCGCCGCCTCGACGGGCGCGCCGGAGAACTCGAGGCTCTTGCCGCCGTCGGCGACGGTGTCGACGATGGCGGCGGTGAGACCGTCGATGTCGACGGCCGTTCCGGAGACCGACGGAGTGACCGTGTAGGCGGCGGTGGCCGCGTCGAAGACCACGCCAGCATCGGTCGGATCCTCGTAGCTGGCGGGGACGGCCGAGCGCAACGCGGAGTCCGCGGTCGAGGGGTCGAGGGTGATCTCGCCCGCGATGGGGTCGCCCATCCATGCCCCGAGATTCCAGAGCGGATGCTCCGCGAACGCCTTGTCGGCGAGTGCCCCGGCATCGATCGAGGCGCCGAGGTCGGCCCCGGTGAGCACGACGTCGTCGCCTGCTCCGGTGAGCGTGACCTCGGTCTCGGCGACGTGCGCGTCGATCGCGTCGGCGGCCGCGCCGGGCGTGAGCCAGCCGACGGGGATGCCGGCGACGGTGGTTCCCGGAGCGATGAGGATCATCGACGCGGCGCCCGCGGCGAGGACGACCGCTCCTGCGCCCAGCCCGATCCACAGGCCGAGACGCTTCTTCTTGGGCGCGGGCTCGATGGGAGCCCAGGCGACCTCGGGGTCACCGCTCTGCGGCGGAAGGGCGGCGGTGGGCGCGTCGGAATCCTGTGCGACGACGGCATCCGTCGTCTCGTTCAGCTTCTCGGTCTTCGCATCCTGAGCTGAGATCAGATCGGTCACGAACATCACCCCCCGGTTTTCTCGTGTGTCCTCACTGATATGCTACGCGATCGCAGGTAACGGGGAGGCAACGGTCCGTGGGGCCGGCCGGGACTCTCTCAGTCGGAGACGACCGCGAGTCCGTCGATCTCGACGAGCATCTCCTCGCGGGGGAGTCCGGTGAACACCGTCGTGCGCGCGGGCAGGACGTCGCCGGTGGTGTGGGCGCTGACGAACGCGCCGTACGCCTCGTTCATGATCGGGAAGTCCTCGCGCGAGGTGAGATACACGCGCAGCATCACGACGTCGTCGAAGGTCGCTCCCGATGCCTCGACGATCGCCTTGACGTTCTCGAGGGTGCGAGTGGTCTGTGCGGCCACGTCGCCGGGGAACAGGTAGTCGCCGGTCTGCGGATCGACGGGACCCTGTCCCGAGACCTGCACGATCGGCCCTTTCCGCACGCCCTGCGAGAACGTGTGGGCGGGAGCGGGGGCGGCGTCGGTCGAGATGCGGATCTTCGCGGTCATACCTCCACCCTAGTAGCCTTGTTAGATGCCTCTACAAATTCCGGATCCTGTTCTCGGCACGTGGGCGAAGGGCTTCTCCGCGCGAACCGCGGGCCTCCGTCTCTCCGAGATCGCGGCTGCGGATCTGCACCTCTCCGATCTGACCACTCCGATCCTGACGGTGCACGAGGCCGCGCTCGCGCACAACGAGACGACGGTGTTCGGCTGGGCGGCCGAGCAGGGGGTGCTGCTGGCGCCGCACGGGAAGACAACGATGGCGCCGGCTCTCTGGCAGCGTCTGCTCGATGCGGGCGCGTGGGGGATCTCGGTCGCGACGGCGTGGCAGGCCGAGGTCGCGATCGCGGCCGGAGTGCGCACCGTGCTCATCGCGAACGCCGTGACCGATGGCGCGGCGGCCCGCCACCTCGGCGAGCTGCTCGCCGAGGACCCCGGCCTGCGCATCCTGTGCTGGGCCGACTCGCCGACGACCGTGGGCATCCTGGCCGAGGCTCTCTCCGACGCCCCTCGGCCCCTCGACGTGCTCGTCGAACTCGGCGGTGCGGGCGGGCGCACAGGCGCGCGCAGCCTCGCAGACGGCGAACGCATCGCCGAGGCGATCCTCGACGCTCCGGGCCTGCGCCTCGCCGGGGTGACCGGATACGAGGGGCCGTTCGGACCCGACCGCAGTGCCGCGTCGGTCGAGGCGGTCGACGCGTACCTCGAGACCCTCGTGGCCCTGCACCGGCGTCTCGCGTACCCGGAGGGCGTCCGTCCGGTGCTGAGCGCCGGTGGCAGCGCCTTCCCCGATCGTGCCGCCGCGATCCTCGCTCCGCATCGGGCCGATGCGGACATCGTGCTGAGGTCCGGGGCGTTCCAGATCCATGACGACGGCTTCTACTCGCGGATGTCGCCGTTCGGTGGGCCGCTCACCTCGACCGCTCCGCTGCGGTCGGCGATGCACGCCTGGTCGCGCGTCGTCTCGCAGCCGGAGCCGGGCCTCGCGCTCCTCGATGCGGGGCGTCGCGATGTGCCGTTCGATCTCGGTCTGCCGATCCCGCAGTCCATCGGCGGCGAGATCACGGCCCTCAACGATCAGCACGCCTTCCTCCACCTCGCGGAGACCGCGTCGGCGGCCCCCGGAGACGTCGTGCGTCTCGGACTGTCGCACCCGTGCACCGCCTTCGACAAGTGGCGCGTCGTGGCGGTCATCGACGACCCCGATGCCGACGACCCGCGCGTCGTCGGGGCGGTGGCGACGTGCTTCTGAGCAGCGAGAAGCCGGTCAGGGTGTACCGGGCGGCGACGGTCGTCGACGGCACCGGGGGCGACCGGTTCGTCGCCGACGTGGCCGTCGAGGGATCCCGCATCGTCGCCGTCATCGGAGCAGGCGACCCCCGGCGGCTGCAGCTGCCGGACGACGCCGTCGAGGTCGAGGCCGCGGGTCTCGTGCTCGCTCCCGGATTCATCGACATGCACGCGCACAGCGAGCTCGCGGTGCTGCAGGGGGCGGCCCACGACGCGAAGATCCTGCAGGGAGTCACCACGGAGGTGCTCGGCCAGGACGGGTTGGGCTACGCGCCGCTCGATGACGCGACGGCGGCGGTCATCCCCGCGCAGATCGCCGGATGGAACGGGATGCCGGACGAGGCGCCGTGGCGCTCGATGGAGGACCTCCTCACGGCGATCGATCGGGCCGCCGTCGCGAATGCGGCCGTGCTCGTGCCGCAGGGCAACCTGCGGATGATGGTCGTCGGCCACGAGAACCGGCCGGCCACCGACGCCGAGATCGACGAGATGTCCACGATCCTCGGGGCGGCGATGGACGCCGGTGCCTTCGGGATGTCGAGCGGCCTGACCTACACCCCTGGCATGTACGCCGACACCGCGGAACTCGAGGCGCTCTGTCGGGTGGTCGCCGAGCGCGGCGGATACTGGGCGCCCCATACCCGCAGCTACGGGGGAGCGGCCCTCGACGCCTACCGGGAGGTGCTCGACATCGGCCGCCGCACCGGATGCCCGATCCACCTGACGCACGCGACGATGAACTTCGCACCGAACAGGGGGCGCGCGGCGGAACTGCTCGCCCTGGTCGACGCGGCATCCGGCGACGGCGTCGACGTCACCCTCGACACGTACCCCTACCTCCCGGGTGCCACGACCCTGGCGGCGCTCCTTCCTAGCAGACTCGCCGAGAGCGGCGACCTGCTCGGCGCCATCGCCGCGCTCGACGGCGCAGGCCGCGAGGCCGTGCGCATCGAGCTCGAGGACGTCGGCTCCGACGGCTTCCACGGCGAACGGGCCGACTGGGACGCGATCCAGATATCCGGTGTCTCGGATCCGCACCTGACCGGCCTCGTCGGCCGCTCCATCGCCGAGATCGCGGCCTCGTCGGGAAGGCCCGCCATCGACGTCGTGCTCGACACGATCCTCGCCGACCGCGGCGCCACGGGAATCCTGATGCACGTGGGCGACGAGGAGAACGTCCGGACGATCATGCGCCATCCGCGCCACTGCGGCGGCTCCGACGGGATCCTCGTCGGAGCGAGGCCGCACCCGCGCGGCCGGGGGACGTTCGCGCGCTACCTCGGGCACTACGTCCGCGAGCTCGGCGTGCTCACCCTCGAGGAGGGGGTGCGGCATCTGGCCGGCACCCCGGCCGCACGGCTGGGCCTCGACCGCGGCGACGCTCCCCGCGGAGCGATACGCGAGGGGGCCACCGCGGACCTGGTGCTGTTCGACCCCGCCGCCATCGGCGCCGGCGCGACGTTCGACGCGCCTCTCGAGCCGCCCGTCGGGATCGTCGAGGTGCTGGTCGCGGGCGTTCCCGTCGTGCTCCGTGGTGCCGTGACGGGTGCGGCCCCCGGCCGTGCGCTGCGCCGCACGCCGCCGCCGCATCGCGCCACGGTGCCGGAGGTGCTCGTGTCGGTGGATCCCGCCTCCCCGCCGTTCGAGTGGACGGCTCGCACCCCCGTGCTCGCGCCACAGGACCTCGCGGCGAGCGCGTCGCGGCTCGGGGCGCCGGAGAGTCGGAGCGATCGCTCCGGTGCCGACCCCGCGTCCGCATCGGGAGCCGACCCCGCGATCGTCCTGAGCATCGACGAATCGCTCGCTGCCGAGCCCTTCGCGCACGGGCGGATCGGTGTGGAGGCCTTCCGGATCGCGGTGTCGGCGACGACGATCGACGTGCGAGGCGCGAGCCCGCAAGGCGTGTTCCGCGGTGTGACCGCCCTGCTCCAGCTGCGCGAGCCGGGTGTGGAGCGCGCACGCATCCCCGCCGGCATCTGGCAGGGCGCCCCCGGCCATGCCTGGAGAGGCGTGATGCTCGACGTCGCCAGGCACTTCCGTCCTCCCGAGGACGTGCGGCGCCTGATCGACCTGCTCGCCGACCACCACCTCTCGGTCCTGCACCTGCATCTCACCGACGACCAGGGCTGGCGCTTCGAGGTGCCGGGCTACCCCCGGCTGACTCGGGTGGGGGCGCGCCGTGACGGGACGCAGCGGGGCCACGGTCCGCTGGCCACGGTCGAGGCAGGAGTGCACGAGGGGCACTACACGGATGCCGAGCTGCGCGGCCTCGTCGCCTACGCCGCCGAGCGCTTCGTGACGATCGTGCCCGAGGTCGAGCTGCCGGGTCACGTTCAGGCGGCGCTCGCCGCGTACCCGCAGCTCGGCAACACCGACGCCGCCGAGGTCGCGACCGGGCCCTGGCAGCGGTTCGGGGTGAATCCGCGCACCCTCGCGCCGACCGACGAGGCACTCGCCTTCGGGCGAGCGGCGATCGATGCGCTGTGCGATCTCTTCGACTCGCCCTGGATCGGGATCGGTGGCGACGAGGTCCCGGTGACCGAGTGGGCGGCGAGTGCGGCCGCGGCGGAGCGGATGCGCGAGCTCGGGCTCGCGACGGTGCGGGAGGTGCAGCCGTGGTTCACCTCGCACGTCGTCGAGCACGTGCGACGTCGCGGGCGCACCGCGCTGGCCTGGGACGAGGTGCTCGAGGGCGATGTGCCGCAGGAGGTGACGATCCTGGCCTGGCGCGGTCCCGTCGCCCTGCGCGAGGCGGTGCGCCGCGGACTGCCGGTCATCGCGTGTCCGGATCTGCAGATGTACCTCGACTACCCGCAGTCGGAGTCGCCCGAGGAGCCGATCCGGGTCGGACCGCCGCTGCCGATCGAGCAGACGTACGCGCTCCGCATCGACGAGGGGGCGATCGGCGGGCAGGCCAACGTCTGGACCGAGCATCTGCCGACGAGCGACCGGCTCGACTTCGCGATGTTCCCGCGCCTCAGCGCGATCGCCGAGCGACTGTGGGACGGGGGTGAGCCCCCGCCCTTCGAGGACTTCGCACGCCGCCTGCCGGTGCACCTGAGGCGGCTCGCGCATGCGGGGGTGGGGTATCGTCCTCTCGACGGTCCGGCGCCGTCGCAGCGGCGTCCGGGCGTGCCGGGCAAACCGCTCACGCGACAGGCGCGGGAGGAGATCGTCGAGGCGCTCGTGGCCCGGTTGTCGGAGTCGTCCGCGGGGTCCGGGACATCACTCTCGGCATAATGTAACGTTTCCGTAACCCTGCCTGTGCTATTCGGGGCAGGACTTGCACAATTTTTGTTCGTAAGGTCTACTAACAAACATGTCCGTATCGGATGCCACGCCTCCATCGACGTCACCAGACTACGTCGGTGCAAGCCTCCACGCCTTCGGCCCGGGGCGCCATCTGCGCTCGCGGGCGAAGGTGCTCCCGGAGCACGCGCGGGGGCACAACCGCGCGCTGGTGCTGCAGACCCTGTACCACTCCGGTGCGATGAGCCGCGCCGACCTCTCGCGCGAGACCGGGCTGACCAGGGTGACCATCTCCGACCTGGTCGCCGAGTTCATCGCCGACGGCATCGTGATCGAGATGGGCGTCCGAGAGACGGTCGGTCCCGGCAAGCCGCCGATCCTCATCGACATCGACCGGGTCGGGCATCAGATCATCGGAATCGATCTGTCAGGTCCCCAGGCGTTCGTCGGCGCACTGCTGAGTCTCGACGGCGACATCCTGGAACGCCGCGAGGTGCCGCGGCCGGAGAGCGCCGACGGCGAGGCCGCCTACGCCGCGACGCTCCAGCTCGCCAGGGCACTCGCCGAGACCGCCACCCACCCCATCCTCGGTGTCGGCATCGGCACCCCCGGCGTCGTGCGACCGGACGGTGTGGTGCTCAGCTCGCCCAATCTGGGCTGGACCGATCTTCCGCTCGAGGGCAAGCTCGGCATCGATCTCGGCCTGCCCGTACTCGTGCGCAACGACGCCAATGCGGCCGTGCTCGCCGAGTACACGTTCGGTGAGGCGAAGGCCGACTTCATGCTGATCAAGATCGGTCGAGGCGTCGGGGCCGGCGTGATCACCGGCAGCCAGCCGCTCCTGGGCAGCCGCTTCGCGGCGGGCGAGATCGGCCACGTCGTGGTCGGCACCGACGGGGGCCCCCGGTGCGCGTGCGGCAAGGACGGATGCCTCGAGGCCTGGCTCAGCGAGACCAGGCTGCGTCCGGCGATCGCTGCCGAGCCGCAGTCGCGGGACGAGATCCTGCGCGACGCGGGAACCCGCATGGGCATCGCGATCGCTCCGATCGTCGCCGTGCTGGACCTCTCGGAGGTCGTGCTCTCGGGCCCTGAAGACCTCCTCGACGGCGTGCTGATCGATGCCGCGGTCGAGACCCTGCACGCTCGCACGCTCGAGGGCGTCTTCGAGGACGCGCTCATCCGCCGCACGGCGCAGGACGACATCGTGCTCCGCGGCGCGGCCGTCATGGTGCTCTCCAGCCAGCTGGGCGTCTCGTGAGCGGCGCAGGAGACACGACTGCGCGCCGGAGCGCCATCCGATGACGGAGGCGATCGCCGTCGACCTCGAGGGTCGGCGTCTTCGAGTGGGCCTGGATGTCGGCGGGACGAAGATCGACGCGGTCGCGGTGGCACCCGACGGCGACGTCCGCGCACGCCTCCGACGGCCGACCGGATGGGGCGCGGAGGCCGTGGTCGAGAACATCGCGGCCGCGGTGACCGCGCTCGCCGCCGAGGCCGGCATCGACGCCGCTGCGGTCTCGTCGGTGGGCATCGGCATCCCCGGTCTCGTCGACGTCGCCACCGGACGAGTACTGCACGCCGTGAACCTCGGCGTGGAGTCGCTCGACCTCGCAGACCGCGTCGCCGACCGCCTGCGGGTGCCGGTTCGCGTCGAGAACGACGTGAAGGCCGCGGCGTTGGGCGCTGCCGCTCTGCGGCAGATCGACGGGTCGATGGCCTTCCTGAACCTCGGCACCGGTGTCGCGGCAGGCATCGTCGTCGACGGTGTGATCTGGCGCGGCTCGCGGGGGACCGCCGGCGAGGTCGGTCACCTGTCCGTCGACCCGAACGGACGGCTCTGCAGCTGCGGCCAGCGCGGATGCATCGAGACGCTGTGCGGCGGCGGTGCCCTGGCGCGCGCCTGGGCGGTGCCCGGTGCGCTGCCCGTGCTCGACATCCTGGACGCGGCGGAACGCGGCGACGTCAGAGCGCGTGCGCTGCGCGCGGATCTGTTCAACGGCGCTGCCGCAGCCGTGCGGGCGCTGGTGCTCTCGGCCGATGTGGAGCGGGTGATCATCGGGGGCGGGCTCACCGCACTCGGCGACCGACTCCTGTCGGGTGTCCGCACCGCGCTGCAGGCCGGAGCGGAGGCGTCGTCGTTCATGCGCTCCCTGCACCTGGACGACAGGATCGAACTGCTCCCCGCGGGGTCTCCCGCGGCGGCCTTCGGCGCGGCGCTCGTCGGCGCCTCCACCCCCCTCAAGGAGATCGTGACCCATGGCTGAAGTCGTCATCGTCGAGAACCCCGAGGCTGCCGGCGCGCTGGTCGCCGCCGAGATCGTCGACCTCATCGACGCGCGTCCCGATGCCGTGCTCGGACTCGCGACGGGGTCGACCCCGCTGCCGGTCTACCAGGCGCTGCGCTCCAGGCTCGCCGGCCGTGACGTCTCCCGGGTGCGTGGCTTCGCCCTCGACGAGTACGTCGGGCTCGACCCCGCGCATCCCGAGAGCTACCGGTCGGTGATCACCCGCGACGTCGTGGAGCCCCTCGGGCTCGATCCGCGTCGCATCCACGTGCCCGACGGCGCGCAGGCGACCATCCGGCACGCGGGGGCGGACTACGAGGCGGCCATCGATGCCGCGGGCGGTGTCGACCTGCAGATCCTCGGGATCGGCACCGACGGACACATCGGCTTCAACGAACCCGGTTCGTCGTTCGCGTCACGGACCCGCGTGAAGACGCTGACCGCGCAGACGCGCGAGGACAACGCCCGCTTCTTCGACTCGATCGACGACGTGCCCATGCACTGCATCACGCAGGGGCTCGGCACGATCCTCCGCGCCCGGCACCTGGTGCTCCTCGCCTTCGGCGAGGGCAAGGCGCAGGCGGTGGCGGATGCCGTCGAGGGACCGCTCTCGGCCATCCTCCCCGGGTCGGCGATCCAGCTGCATCCGCACGCCACCGTCGTGGTCGACGAGGCCGCGGCCTCGCGTCTCACGCTCTCGGACTACTACCGTTACACCTTCGCGAACAAGCCGAGCTGGCAGGGCATCTGACCCGTCGAGGGCTCAGCGCCCGGCAGTCGGCCACGCGAGCGGCAGCAGGTGCTCGGTGCTCAAGGGCGCGAGCGGCAGGGACTCGGCGTCGGCCGGGGTGATCCAGCGGAGCTCGGCGAGCTCGGCCTGCACGACGACGTCGGTGATCGGCACGGTCACGGCGAAGGCATCCGCGATAACCCGGTGGCCCGGCTCGTTGGCCGCCTCGGACACGAAGGTGCCGAGGGGGGAGAGGTCGGCCTCGACGAGCTCGATCCCGAGCTCTTCGTGCAGCTCGCGGATCAGGGTCTGCGCGGCGGTCTCGCCGGGCTCAGGCTTGCCGCCCGGCTGCATGAAGCGGGTCGTGCCGTGCTTGCGGACGACGAGCACCCGTCCGGCGTCGTCGACGATCACCGCGGCACTGACCCTGATGTCAGGCACGAGGGGTGAACACCTTGCCGGGGTTGAGGATGCCGAGGGGGTCGAACACCTGCGTGATGCGACGCTGCAGCTCCCACTGGTCGTCACCGAGCTCGTCGGCGAGCCATCGACTCTTCAGCGTTCCGATGCCGTGCTCGCCGGTGAGGGTGCCGCCGAGTGCGATGGCCGCACGGAACAGCTCGTCGGCCGCAGCCCACACCTCCGCCGGGGGCTCGGCGCCCTCGAAGATGAAGTTCGGGTGCAGGTTGCCGTCTCCCGCGTGGGCCACGGTCGGGATCGACATGCCGTACTTCTGCTCGATGCGCGCGATCTCGTCGAACATCGCCGGCATCGCGCTGCGGGGCACGGAGACGTCCTCGATGAGGGTCGTGCCGAGGGCGGACATCGCGGGATGCATGGCGCGGCGTATCGCCAGCAGCTTCTCGCCCTCTTCACGGTCGTGCGAGACCAGGGTCACGCCGTCGTGCGACTCGAGGATCGCGGCGATCGTCGTCGCCTCGACCACGGATGCGGGTCCGTCGGTCTGAATCGTCAGCTGGGCGCTGCCCGCGGCCGGCAGGGGCAGATCGAGCAGCGCGGCGACCGCGGCGAGGCTCCCGGCATCCATCAGCTCCATGATCGCCGGCTGGATGCCGGAGGCGGTGACGGCGGCCGAGGCCGCGGCGGCGGAGCGCACGTCGGGGAAGGTCGCCGTGACCGTGCACGTGGTGCCTTCGACCAGGCGACGGAGCTTCAGCGTCGCTCCGACGACGACACCGAGCGTGCCCTCGGAGCCGATGACGAGAGAGGTCAGGTCGAGACCGGTGACCCCCTTCACGCTCCGGTGCCCGAGGTGCAGCAGACGGCCGTCGGCGAGCACGAGGTCGAGTGCGAGCACGGCGTCGCGCACGACACCGTACTTGGCGCAGAGCAGGCCGCCCGCACCGGTCGCGATGTTGCCGCCGACGGTCGAGATCGCACGGCTCGCGGGATCGGGCGCCCACCACAGTCCGTGCTCGGCGAGGACGTCGTTGAGGTCGGCGTTGAGGATGCCCGGCTCGACCACCGCGAGCAGGTCGTCCGCCCGGATCTCGCGGATCGCGGTCATCCGGCGGGTGGAGAGCACGATCTCGCCGTCGCCGCCGTTGGCGGCACCGGCGAGTCCGGTGCCTGCGCCGCGCACGACGACAGGGGTGCGCGTCGCGGTCGCGATGCGCAGGACGGCCTGCACGTGCGCGACGGTCTCGGCGTGGACGACCGCGAGCGGTGTGCCGGGTGCGGCATGGCCCGAATGGTCCGCGCGGGCCTGATCGAGGACGTCGGGATCCGTGTCGACGAGGATGCCGAGCTCGGCGGTGAGCTGATCGACGACGTTCATGCGATGCGGCGCCGGCCGCTCACGAGCCCCGCACCGATGGCGACGACCGCGAACGCGATGCCGACCACCGGCTGGTCCATCAGCCACCAGGCGATGGTCACGCCGACGTAGATGAGCAGTTCCACGGCGGCGCGGAGGAACGGGTGCAGGCGCAGCAGGGGGCGCGGAGACAGGAACAGCGCCCACACCAGCAGGACGACGAGCGGGGCGCCGATGCCGAGGATGACGTTCCACGGCAGCGGCCACGTGGCGAAACCCCACAGCGCGAGGGTGCCGACGGAGACGACCAGGACGATCGAGCGAACGATGTCGAGAGGGGCGATGTTCGGGCGGTCGACGCCGGGCACGGAGGCCGAATCCTGAGGCATGACCCCAGTCTATTCGCCGCCGACGAGCCTCAGAGTGCGGGGACGACGACCCCGTCCGCAGCGTCGTCGGCGGTGTCGGGGGTCGGCTCGGTGACGGGGCCCGGGGTGGTCGTATCCTCCGGGGTGGTGTCGGTCGGCGCGGGCTCTTCGGTGACCGGTTCTTCGGTGACGGGTTCTTCGGTGACGGGTTCTTCGGTGACGGGTTCTTCGGTGACGGGCTCTTCGGTGACCGGTTCCTCGGTGACCGGCTGCTCGGTCTCCGGGTCGGTCGCGAACAGGCATACGAGGGTGAACAGCGGGTTCTCGCGGAAGTCGACACCCTGGTAGAGGTCGGAGGCCTCGTAGAGGTCCCACAGCGTCGTGCTGAGCGCCGGGCCCGTCTCCGTCCCGGTGGTGTAGAAGAAGTTGACGGTCGCGTTGGTGCAGAGCTGCGACAGCGTCGGACGAAGGTCGATGACGCCGTAGCCGAGATCGGCCTCGCCGGCCTCGAGCACGGTGAACCCGCTGCCTCCGGTGCTTCCGTTCAGGAGTGCATCGACGGTGGCACCCGGCGCACCGGTGAGCGATACGGAGTAGTGCGTGACCGTTCCCACGAGCGAGATTCCCACATCGGAGACCTCGGGACCACCGGCCGGCAGCTGCGGCTCGGTCGGGTTCTCGGGCTCGGTCGGGTTCTCCGGTTCGGTCGGGTTCTCCGGTTCGGTCGGGTTTTCCGGTTCGGTCGGGTTCTCCGGGTTGGTCGGGTTCTCCGGGTTGGTCGGGTTTTCCGGGTTGGTCGGGTTCTCCGGGTTGGTCGGGTTCTCCGGGTTGGTCGGGTTCTCCGGGTTGGTCGGGTTCTCCGGGTTCTCCGGGGTCGTCGGGGGCTCCGGGTCGGTCGGGTCTTCGGGGCCGGTCGGATCCTCGGGATCCGTGGGGGGGTGCGGATCCGTGGGCGGATCGGGATCGAGCGTCGGGGGAGTGACCACCGGCGGCTCGGGCGTCGAGGGTGCGGCGGGTGTCTCAGGAGTGGTCGCCTCACCGGGATCGGGCGTCACCGGCGCTTCGACCGGCGGTGTCTCGGGCGCTTCCTCTTCTTCGACGAGCAGCGTGCGATCCTCGGCCATGGCGTCGTCGGGGCCGACATCGGCGCTGATGGACGAGTCGCCGTCGCCCGCGTAGGGCAGTGACGCTGTGGGATTCGCTCCGGCGAGGCCGGGGATGATGGTCGCGGCGACGACGACGCCCGCGACCACCAGGGCCGCTGAGGCGGCTCCGACCAGGGCACCCACTCCGCTGAGCAGTCCTCCGCTGGTCGCTGTGCCCGCAGATCCGCCGGACGCTCCCGCTCCCGACGCTCCCGCGTGCCCTGCGCCTCCCGCAGTGCCGGCGCCCGCTCCGGCGGCGGCCGCGCCACCCGCGGCGACGACGACGGCGCCTTCGGTCACCGTCGACGGCATGGCCGCCAGCGCGACGATGGGGGTGCCTGCACCCTGGAGAGACGCGAGGTAGCCGGCTGATCCTGCGATGCCGAGCACGAGTGGCAGGAGGACGAGCGCGAGGCGCTTCGACACATCCTTGGCCTCGGCGGCGACGATCATGCAGCGGGCGCACTCGTCCAGGTGCAGCTCGAGGCGCTTGCGATCGCGAGTGCTCAGATTGCCCCGGGAATAGGCGCCCAGGTGCTCGATGGTCCACTGGCAGTCGGAGCCGGCCGCGGCGCTGCGCAGGTGCGCCTGGATCCAGGCCTCGCGGAGTCCTTCACGGGCACGGAATGCGAGCTGGGAGACAGCGCCGGCCTTCATGCCCAGAAGAGCCGCGGTCTCCTGCGGCTTCATCTGCTCGATCTCCGTGTACCAGAGCACCTCCTGCCAGCGGGAGGGGAGGCTGCGGAAAGCCTGAGCGGTCAGGCTGCGGTCGAGGGCCTCGTTGGCCGCCTGGTCGGTGCTGTCGGGATCGGCCACCGCATCGAGCTCGTCGATCGCGTGATCGCGGCGTGCGCGCCCCCAGGCGGCGGCGGTGTTGCGGATGCTGGTGAAGAGATAGGCGCGGAAGGAGCCGTTCGGTCCGCCGCCTCTGATGATGGCCTGGTAGATGCGGGTGTAGGACTCCTGCACGAGGTCGTCGGGATCGATCGACGAGGTGATCGACCGCGCGACGGACATGCCCGAGGGATAGTGGCGTCGCCACAGCTCGGCGAACGCCTCTGCATCGCCCGACCGCGTGCGCAGCACGAGATCCGCGTCAGCGATCCCCTCGTCGTGCGAAGTGTTGTCCTGATCCATGTCATCCATCTGTCGTGGAGCACGTGAAGTCGTCCCCACATGAAGAGACGCGTGAACCCCGTTTTCATCACGCGCCTTCTCCATTCTCTCGCCAAACCCCCGGGCATGTCACCCCACATCTGAAAAAGATCCGCTGGCGTGCTCCTTGACAAAAGCCCAGGTGATGACGGATAAGTCCGAACTGCGCGTGATTCGCGTGAAAAAAAAACTGAGAACTCGCGTAATGAATCGCGGTGGTCGTCGTCTCATCACAGAGAGAAGCCAAGGAGCTCCACCGGGGGGCGGAGCTCAGGCATCGATGCAGGGGGATATGCATCGATATGGCGGGCCGGACACCTCGGGGGAGGAGTTCCCGGCCCGCCGACTCGCGAAGAGGGGACATGACGGGGCCGCCGATCTGGGGAAAGGCGGCCCCGCACCCTTCCGGCCGCGTACCGGATCAGCTCCGGTCGCCGACCCACACGCACACGACACGAAGCTGCGCGTCCAGCAGAACGGCATCAGCCGTGAAGCCGGCGTCGAGGCTGCCGAGGTCGTGGCCGCATCCGATCGCCCGTGCCGGCGTCTCGGTGAGCGCTTGCACGGCATCGGACAGTCCGACCCCCGCGGCGATCGCTCGGCGCAGCGCGACATCCTGCGTGAGGGTCGAGCCGGCGATCGATCCCGTGTCGTCCGCGCGCGCGATCCCGTCCCGCACCGTGACGCTCACCGCACCGAGGTCGTAGTGCCCGTCGGCGCTCCCGGCCGCGGCCATCGCATCGGTGATCAGCGCCACGCGGCCGGGCGCGGAATCGAACACCAGCTTGATCACGTGCGGGTCGAGGTGCACGCCGTCGGCGATCGCCTCGAGCACCACCCGGTGATCGGCGGCGGCGGCCAGCACCGGCCCGGGGGCGCGGTGATGGATGCCGGGCATCGCGTTGAACGCGTGGGTCAGGATCGACGCGCCGGCGTCGAAGGCGGCGATCGCCATCGCGGCATCCGCGCTCGTGTGTCCGACCGCGGCGGCCGCGCCCGCCTCCACGATCGAGCGGATCGCGTCGAGGCCGCCGGGGCGCTCGGGGGCGATCGTCACCTGGCGGATCGTCCCTCGCCCGGCCTCCAGCAGCCGGGCCACATCGGCGGCGCGGGGCTCGCGCAGCAGGGTGGGCTCGTGAGCTCCGTGGTGCGCCGGGTCGAGGAACGGCCCCTCGAGGTGGGAGCCGAGGATGTCGGCATCCGTCGTCATGAGGTCGGCGATGTCCTGGACCCGCCGTGCGAGTGCGTCGAGGGGGGCCGTCACCAGGGAGATCACGGCGCGCGTCGTGCCGTGGGCGCGGTGCAGGGCCCGAGCGGTGCGGATCGCGTCGATGCCGTCGTCGAAGGACGCGCCTGCGCCGCCGTGCCCGTGGATGTCGATGAACCCCGGTGTGAGCACTGCGCCCTCTCCGGCGGATGCCACGGCGTCGACGACCTCGTCTGCCGCGGTCCAGGAATCGCCGACCCCTCGCCCCGAGACCTTGCCGTCGTCGAACCGCACCCACGCGTCGGCCAGCACGGACCCGCCGTCGACGAGTCGCGCGGAGTGGATGACGAGCGACCCCGTCGTCGGGCGCTCGGCGGTCATCGCTCGGTCCAGGGGATCTCGGGTGCAGGGTGGAAGTCGATGCCCTGAGCATTCCACACCGGCGCCAGTGCGCCCAGGCGTGCGCGGAACGACTCCCACGCCCGGCCCGAATCGCTGCGCGGCGACCACGCGACCTCGGCCAGGGCGGCGGCGCGCGGGAAGACGAGCTGCTCCACGTCGTTCCAGGTGCGCGTGGTCTCGCTCCACAGCGGCGCCTCGATGCCGAGGATCGCGGTGTCGGGTACGTCCAGCACCGACGTCGGCTCCCACTCGTAGGCGGAGCGGACGTCGATGGTGCCCGCCCAGGTGAGTCCGAGGGCGAAGTCTGTCGTGTACTTCATGTCGAGGTAAGCGGCGTCTGCGGCCGACATGATCAGCGCGCCCCCGCGCTCCACGAAGTGCCTCGCCTCGGCCGCATGCGACCCCTCCGGGGTCCGCTTGCCCCAGTACTGGCCGACCGTGCCCTCGGCGATGTCGGCCGCCGCGCCCACCTCGTGCCAGGCCACCGGCGTCTTCCCCTCGTCGACGACGATCGCGGTCGCCCGCTCGACGAACAGGTCGAAGTCCGCCTGCGGGGTCCCGAGCGATTCGTCTCCGCCGATGTGGATGTACGGACCGGGTGTCATCTCGGCGAGCTCTCGCACGACGTCGCGCACGAACTCGTAGGTGCGCTCCTCGTGGATGCGGACGCTGGAGTGCCCGACGCCCCACCCGAGGTAGGGCTCGCCGGCGACCGGGAGGTCTTGCCCCAGGCGCTTCGCATCGGCGATCAGTGCGTCGTTCATCACCGGGTCCTCGACGAGCTCTGGGTAGGCGACGCCGACGGCGTGCGTGTGCCCGGGCAGATCGATCTCCGGGATCACGATCATGTGCCGTGCTGCCGCGTAGGCGACGATCTCGCGATAGTCGTCCTTGGTGAAGAAGCCGCCCGCGTCGCCGAGGGCCGCGGTCGTGGAGGCGAGCTCGGTGAGTCGCGGCCAGGACTCGATCTCGATGCGCCACGCCTGATCGTCGGTGAGGTGGAGGTGCAGGTGATTGAACTTCAGCGCGCTGACGCTGTCGATCAGTCGCTTCACCTCGGCGACTCCGAAGAAGTGGCGCGCCACGTCGAGCATGACCCCGCGGCGGACGAAGCGCGGCTCGTCGGCGATCTCGGCGCGCAGGAGCGCCCAGCCGTGCGCGTCCTCGCGCAGCAGCTGCAGCAGGGTCTGGACCCCGTAGAAGAGTCCGGCCTCATCGGCGCCGACGATCTCGACCCCCTCCGCGATCGAGAGCGTGTAGCCCTCGGCCCCCGCGACCGACGCGTCGACACGCAGCGCGATCTCGCCGGTCGAGTCGCCGGTCGAGTCGGCGGAGTGGACGAGACGGATGCCGCTGCGGCTCTCGACCGCATAGATCAGCTGTGCGACGGCGGGGGAGCCCCCGGTCACGCGCACGTCGGGGGAGAGAGGCAGGCGCCCGGCTCCGATCGTGACGGATGCGGGCAGCGGCACCAGCGGCAGGTAATCAGGAAGGACCATGAACAAAACCTACCCTGCTCGGGGTCGTGGGCGCAGGGAAATCCGCTATGCTCGTACTCGTCGCGACTGGCGTCTGGGTGGACTACCACCGGGGAGCGACTGACCACGGAATTCGACCGCGCGCCTGGGCCGATAGGAACACCCTTCGAATCCGTCGTCAGAGGAGCACGTCATCATGACCGACCGTTACTTCAACGCACCGCTGTCCGAGGTGGACCCCGAGATCGCACAGGTCCTCGACCGCGAACTCGCCCGCCAGCAGACGTTCCTCGAGATGATCGCATCCGAGAACTTCGTGCCCGTCTCGGTCCTGCAGTCGCAGGGCTCCGTCCTGACCAACAAGTACGCCGAGGGCTACCCCGGGCGCCGCTACTACGGCGGCTGCGAAGAGGTCGACGTCGCCGAGGAACTCGCGATCCAGCGGGCCAAGGACCTGTTCGGTGCCGAGTTCGCGAACGTCCAGCCGCATTCGGGCGCATCGGCCAACGCCGCCGTGCTGCACGCGATCGCCCGCCCCGGCGACACCCTCCTCGGCCTCGCCCTCGACCAGGGCGGCCACCTGACGCACGGCATGAAGATCAACTTCTCGGGCCGCCTCTACGACATCGTCGCCTATGGCGTCGACCCCGAGACCTCGATCATCGACATGGACGAGGTGCGTCGCCTCGCGATCGAGCACAAGCCCAAGGTCATCATCGCCGGATGGTCCGCGTACCCCCGCACCCTCGACTTCGCGGCCTTCCGCGCGATCGCCGACGAGGTCGGCGCGCTGCTCTGGGTCGACATGGCGCACTTCGCCGGACTCGTCGCCGCGGGCCTGCACCCGAACCCGGTGCCGCACGCGCACGTCGTCTCGTCGACCGTGCACAAGACGATCGGCGGCCCTCGCTCGGGCTTCATCCTGACGAACGACGCCGACATCGCGAAGAAGATCAACACGGCCGTGTTCCCGGGGCAGCAGGGTGGACCCCTCATGCACGTGATCGCCGCCAAGGCGACCGCGTTCAAGCTCGCGGGCACCCCCGAGTTCGCCGAGCGCCAGAAGCGCACCCTGCGCGGCGCCTCGATCCTCGCCGATCGTCTCTCGCAGCAGGACGTGAAGGATGCCGGCATCGGCGTGCGCTCCGGCGGCACCGACGTGCACCTCGTGCTCGTCGACCTGCGCGACGCCCAGGTCGACGGCAAGCAGGCCGAAGACCTGCTGCACGACATCCACATCACCGTCAACCGCAACGCGGTGCCCAACGACCCGCGTCCGCCGATGGTGACGTCGGGTCTGCGCATCGGGACTCCGGCGCTCGCGACCCGCGGCTTCGGAGATGCGGAGTTCACCGAGGTGGCCGACGTGATCGCCCTCGCGCTGCTGCCCGGCGCCGATGTCGAGGCACTCCGTGCGCGCGTCGACGCGCTCGCCGCCGCCTTCCCGCTCTACCCGGACCTGCAGCAGTGACCGCCCAGGTCCTCGACGGCAAGGCGGCAGCAGCCGCCATCAAGGTCGAGCTGACCGAGCGTGTCGCCGCTCTGAAGGCGAAGGGCATCGTGCCCGGCATCGCGACCGTGCTGGTGGGCGCCGACCCGGCGTCCCAGCTCTACGTCGGGATGAAGCATCGCCAGTCCGAGGCGATCGGGATGAACTCGATCCAGCGCGAGCTGCCGGCCGATGCCACGCAGGCCGACGTCGAGGCGCTGATCGACGAGCTCAACGCCGACCAGGACTGCCACGGCTACATCGTGCAGCTGCCTCTTCCCGCGCACATCGACACCGATGCGATCCTCGAGCGCATCGACCCGGCGAAGGACGCGGATGGGCTGCATCCGACGAACCTCGGCCGTCTCGTGCTCAACGTCAACAAGCCCATCCACACGCCGCTGCCCTGCACGCCGCGGGGTGTGATCGAGCTGCTGCTGCGCAACGGCTACGACTTCGCGGGCAGGCATGTGGTCGTCGTCGGGCGAGGTGTCACGATCGGCCGCTCCATCGGACTGCTGCTCACCCGTCGCGACCTGAACGCCACGGTCACGCTCACGCACACCGGCACCGTCGACATGCCGCGGTACCTGCGCGAGGCCGACGTCATCGTGGCCGCAGCGGGCGTCAAGCATCTGATCCGCGCCGAAGACGTGAAGCCCGGTGCGGCCGTGCTCGACGTCGGGGTCACGCGCGAGAGCGATCCGGAGACGGGCAAGAGTGCGGTCTTCGGAGACGTGCATCCCGATGTCGCCGAGGTCGCGGGCTGGATCTCGCCGAACCCGGGCGGTGTCGGCCCGATGACGGTCGCGCTGCTCATGACCAACGTGGTGGAGGCGGCCGAGCGCCTGGTCTGAGTCCTCAGGGGCGGTCGGCGGGTCGGGGCCCGGCGCGGTGAGGGTCAGCGCGCCGGGAAGGCGCGCTCGACCGCGTCGACCACGCGGTCGTAGACGGCATCCCAGTCGACGGCCACCGGTGCGACGCTCGCGAGCTCCAGGCTCACGGCGCCGTGCACCTGCGCCCACACGGTGAGGGCGGCGGGCATCACCTCGGTCTCGTCGACCCGCTCGGCGAGCGTGCGCACGAGCGGCATCATCGCCGCGCCCGTGGTGGCCTCGTCGGGGTGGCAGTGCGCGCTCGTGACCGCTCCGCCGAACATGAGCCGGTACAGCGCGGGGTTCGCGGTGGCCCAGGCGCGATAGGCGAGGCCGAGCGCGCGAAGGCCGTCGGGTTCGGTGGACGCCTGCGACTGCCCGAACGACGCGAAGCCGTGATCGATCACGGCGACGAGCAGCTCCGCCCTGCCGCCGAACAGCGCGTACACGGCGGATGTGGAGGTGCCGGCGCCCTGGGCGATCTCGCGCAGGCTGATCCCCTCCACTCCACGCTCGTCGACCATCCGCGCCGTGGCGTCGAGGAGTCGGCGACGCAGGGCGTCGTCGTACAGTGCGGGTCTTGCCATGCGGCCCAGCATACCGTAACGTCGTTTCATAACGCGGTTACGGAATCGCATGAGGAGTGGAAATGACCCAGCAGGTGTTCCCCGGGCGCTACACCGCGGCCCCCTACAGCGCGGACGTGACGGTCTTCCTGATCGGGATGCGCGCCAACCGATGGTGGGATCTCCGCCGCGTGTGGTGGACGGCCAGCAAGATGCCGCCGATGCTGCAGCACCTCGCCACCCATCCCGACTCGGGGATGCTCGGTGTGCACAGCTGGTTCGGCAGGACGACGATCCTGCTGTCGTACTGGGAGAGCCCCGAGCACCTGCAGCGCTTCGCCGCCGACCGCGACGCCCCGCACCTGCAGCCGTGGCGCGACTTCATGCGCACGCTGCAGGGCACCGGCAGTGTCGGAGTCTGGCACGAGACGTATCAGGTGCCCGCTGCGGATCTCGAGACCGTGTACGTCGACATGCCGCTGTTCGGGCTGGCGGCGGCGACCGCTCATGCGCCGGTGGGCGCCGGCACGAAGACGGCCCGCCAACGCCTGGGGCGGTGACGGGCCGACTCGCGGCGTGACGCGTGCGATCAGCTCTGCGGGCGCAGGCTGCTCTCGATGTTCGTGATGCGGGCCTGTTCGTCGAAGCGGAAGGTGGCCGATCCGGTCTCATCGGCGACGGTCGCCCCCGAGAACGCCTCGTCGGCCCACGTGAGGTTCCAGCCGGCGAGGCGGGCGGCATCCCACACCGCGGTGCGGGCATCCGTGAGCGCGGTGCCGGAGAGGATGCGGGGGAGCGCGATCGCCGCGACGGACACCGTGAGCGGGGGGATCGGCGCGTCGAGCAGGAACACGGCCGACGTGCCGCCGCCGACCGGGGCGGAGTAGTAGGGCGCGCGGCCGGTGAGTTCGACGGCGACGCCGCCGACGGTGTGCGCGGCCGCGGTGATCCACTCGGAGTCGCCGCTGGCATCGTCGGGGAACGGCAGCTCGCTCTGGCTGAGCTCGGCGATGCCGTGGGCGGTGCCGTAGTCCCTCAACTGGCCGGCGATGCCGTCGGGGTCGCCCTGCGGGTGGGCCCAGGCCCAGAGCAGCGAGCGGGGTCCGGGAGCGATGGTGGCGATGAGGTGGGCGCGGGTCGTCAGCCGGCGCGACGGGTCATCGTTCGAGGTGAACGTCAGTGTGCCGGCGGCCATGTCGGCATCCCAGCGGTTCTCGCCCAGGTCCTCGAGCGCGGTGACCAGTGAATCCTGGCGGAGGGCGGTGAACAGTGCGGCACGGTCTGCGAGCGGCTGGAGCGCGGCGAAGGTCATGCCCCCAGTCTCACCCGGATTGCTATGAATACGCCACTCTTCGCACTGCGGGGCGCGGGTCAGTAGCTGGCGCGGGTCGCGTCGTCGGACGCCGGGATGAAGCGCGCGGCCAGAGCTTCCGAGGCGCGAGCCAGCAGCGCCACGTCGGCCCCGACGGCCACGAAGTCCGCACCCGCGGCGATGTAGGCGTCGGCGGCGGCCGGGTCGAACGCGTTCACGCCGACCGGGGTGCCCGTGCCCGCCACCGCGGCGAAGACGCGATGCACCGCGGCCACGACGTCGGGGTGGGTCTGCTGGCCGAGCAGCCCCATCGAGGCGGACAGGTCGGAGGGGCCGACGAAGACGGCGTCGACGCCGTCGACGGCCGCGATCGCGGCGGCGGCCTCGACCCCCGCCGTCGTCTCGATCTGCACCGTGAGAGAGGTGTGCGACGCGGAGTCCTGCAGGTAGTCGTCGACCCGATTCCATCGCGCGCTGCGGGCGAGCGCACTGCCCACCCCCCGCACGCCCCGCGGCGGATACCGAGTCGCGGCGACGGCGGCCCTGGCCTCCTCGACCGACGACACCATCGGGACGATGATGTTCTGCGCGCCGAGATCGAGCACCTGCTTGATGGCGACCGCGTCGTTCGACGGCACCCGCACCACGGGCGCGATCGGATACGCCGCGACCGCCTGCAGCTGCACGAGGGTGGATTCGAGGGAGTTGGCGGAGTGCTCCATGTCGATGAGCAGCCAGTCGAGTCCGGATCCGGCCGCGACCTCGGTCACGAGCGGGCTGCCGGAGCACGCCCACATGCCGATCAGCGAGCGGTCGGCGGCGGCGAGCCGCTCGCGGAAGGACGGGCTCAGATGAAGCGGCATTCGATCGTTCCCATCGGTCCGTAGTCGCACAGCACCTGATCGCCGCGCGACACCCACATCGGGCGTGTGAACGATCCTGCCAGGATGATCTCCCCGGCCTCCAGTCGCGCGCCGTGCTGGTGGAACTTGTTCGCGAGCCAGGCGACCCCGGTGGCGGGGTGTCCGAGCACGCCGGCGGCCACTCCGGTCTCCTCGATCTCGCCGTTGCGGGAGAGCACGCCGGGCACCCAGCGCAGGTCGATCTCGTCGGGACGCCGGCGCTCGCTGCCGAGCACCATCGCGCCGTACGCGGCGTTGTCGCTGATGGTGTCGACGATGGTGCGCCCCTCGAGCTCGATGTGCGAGTTCAGCACCTCGAGCGCGGGAACCGCGTAGTCGATCGCCGCGAGAGCATCGTCGAGCGTGCAGTCAGGGCCCTCGAGAGGGCGCGCGAGCACGAACGCGAGCTCGACCTCGATGCGCACGTTCGAGAAGTGCGCGGTCGGGATCTCGGCGCCCGACTCGTAGACGGTGTCGTCGAACATCACCCCGTAGTCCGGCTCGGTGATGCCCGTCGCCTGCTGCATCGCCTTGGACGTGAGCCCGATCTTCCGGCCGACGAGGCGGCGTCCCGCGGCGATCTGCGCGTCTCTCCAGACCCCCTGGATCGCGTAGGAGTCCTCGACGGTCGCGTCGGGGTGGCGCGCGGTGATCCGCGGGATGACCGTGTGCGTGCGGTCTGCCTCGGCCAGTTCCGCGGCGATGGTCTCGATCGTGTCTGCTGACAGCATCCGTTCCTCCTCAGGTCGGTGTGGGTCCCGTCGCTGCGCTCCGGCCCCTGAGCGAGCGTCGTTCAGTCGGTGCTCCGGTCCCTGAGCGAGCGGAGCGAGACGAAGGGCGCTCGGGGATGGCGAAGCGGGACGCGGGGTGTTAGAGCTGGTTCCCGAGCTTCTTCTCGCCCTCTTCGGGGCGTGTGTACGAGAAGCCGTCGGCACCGATCGTGACGGCCATCTCCGAGCTGTCGGTGCGGGCGACGACCGGCTGCGGCGTGCCGTCGAGGTCGAGCACGAGCGAGCCGTCGGTGTACCAGGAGGGCACGACGGGGTTGCCCCACCAGTCGCGCCGCTGATTGTCGTGCACGTCCCAGGTGATGACGGGGTTGTCGGGATCGCCCGTGTAGTAGTCCTGCGTGTAGACCTCGACGCGGTGGCCGTCGGGATCGCGCAAGTACAGGTAGAACGCGTTGCTCACGCCGTGCCGACCGGGTCCGCGCTCGATCGCGTCGGAGCGGCGGAGCGCGCCCAGCTTGTCGCAGATGGCCAGGATGTTGTGCTTCTCGTGGGTGGCGAAGCACACGTGGTGCATGCGGGGCCCGTCGCCGCCGGTCATCGCCGTGTCGTGCACGGTGGGCTTGCGCCGCATCCACGCGGCGTACACGGTGCCCTCCTCGTCCTGGATGTCCTCCGTGACGCGGAAGCCGAGGTCCTGCATGAACTTGACGGCCCGTGGCACGTCCGGAGTGATCTGGTTGAAGTGGTCGAGACGCACCAGCTCGCCGGGGATGTGCAGGTCGTAGCGCCACGACATCCGCTCGACGTGGTCGGACTGGTGGAAGAACTCGATCGGGAAGCCGAGCGGGTCGACCACGCGCACCGAGTCGCCGACGCCCTTGACGAATCCGTTCGGCTCGCGACGCACGTCGCAGCCGAGCTCGGTGTAGAACGCGACGGCGAGATCGAGGTCCGAGGCCGAGCGCACCCGGTAGGAGAACGCGGCGACGGCGGCGACCGGGCCCTTGCGCAGCACGAGGTTGTGGTGGATGAACTCCTCGGTGGACCGCAGGTAGATCGCCTCGTCGTCCTCCTCGGTGACGTAGAGCCCGAGCACGTCGACGTAGAACACCCGCGATGCCGCGAGGTCGGTCACGACGAGCTCCATGTAGGCGCAGCGGAGTACATCGGGCGGAGTGCTCTCGGGCGTCGCGATCGGATCGTCCGTGCGGATCGGGGCCTCCTGGCTCACGTAGTAGCCGGCGGAGGTCAGGGTCATGTTCTCGCGGTCGGTCATGTCAGCGTCCTTGCCGAGTCTCTCTGGGTCAGTTCTTGCCGAAGGTCGGGTTGTGCGCACCGCCGAGCGTGATGTGCACGCTCTGCTGGTCGGTGTAGAAATCGATCGAGCGGTAGCCGCCCTCGTGTCCGAGGCCCGACGCCTTGACGCCGCCGAACGGGGTGCGCAGGTCGCGCACGTTGTTGCTGTTCAGCCACACCATCCCCGCCTCGACTGACTGCGCGAAGGTGTGGGCGCGCGTCAGGTCGTTCGTCCAGATGTAGGCGGCGAGCCCGTACTTCGTGTTGTTCGCGAGTGACAGCGCCTCCTCGTCGGAGTCGAACGGGGTGATCGCGACGACCGGGCCGAAGATCTCCTCCTGGAAGATGCGCGCATCGGGTGCGACGTCGGCGAACACGGTCGGCGCGACGAAGTTGCCCGTATCGAACCCCTCCGGGCGTCCGCCGCCGGCGACGAGGCGCCCCTCGCTCTTGCCGATCTCGACGTAGCTCATCACCTTGTCGTAGTGCTCGGGGTGCACGAGGGCGCCGACCTCGGTCGCCGGGTCGTGCGGGTAGCCGACCTTCACGCGCTTCGCCTGGGCGGCGTACCGCTCGACGAACTCCTCGTAGATCGAGCGCTCGACGAGGATGCGCGAACCGGCCGTGCAGCGCTCGCCGTTGAGGGAGAACACGCCGAAGATGGTCGCGTCGACGGCGGCCTCGAGGTCGGCGTCGGCGAAGACCACGGCCGGCGACTTGCCGCCGAGCTCCATCGAGAGCCCCTTGAGGAACGGTGCGGCGTTGCCGAAGATCAGCTGCCCGGTCGAGCTCTCGCCCGTGAACGAGATCAGCGGCACGTCCGGGTGCTTCACGAGGGCGTCTCCGGCGTCCTCGCCCAGTCCGTTCACGAGGTTGAACACGCCCTGCGGCAATCCTGCCTCCTCGAAGATGCCCGCCCACAGCGAGGCCGACAGCGGCGTGAACTCGGCGGGCTTCAGCACGACAGTGTTGCCGGTGGCGAGGGCGGGACCGAGCTTCCACGACTCCAGCATGAAGGGCGTGTTCCACGGCGTGATGAGGCCTGCGACGCCGATCGGCTTGCGGTTGACGTAGTTCATCTGGCGACCGGGGACCTTGAAGGCGTCGTCCGACTGCGCGACGATGAGGTCGGCGAAGAAGCGGAAGTTCTCGGCGGCGCGGCGGGCCTGGCCCAGAGCCTGCGTGATCGGCAGGCCGGAGTCGTAGGACTCGAGCTCGGCGAGACGGGCGTCGCGGGACTCCACGATGTCGGCGATCCGGTGCAGTACGCGCGAGCGCTCGCGGGGGAGCAGGCGAGGCCAGGGCCCCTCGTCGAAGGCGCGCTTCGCGGCGGCGACGGCGCGCTCGATGTCGGCCTTCTTACCCGCGGCGGCCGTCGTGTACGTCTTGTTCGTCACCGGGTCGAGCACATCGAACGTGTCGCCGTCGACGGAGTCGACGAACTCGCCGTCGATGTAGTGCTGGATGTGGTCGGGAAGATCGGCGGGGATGCGCGAATCGGTCATGAGTCTTCTCCAGTCGTGCGGGATGAGCGGGTGTGCAGGGCGTCGAGGAAGGCGTCCCTCGTGCGCAGACGATGGTTGCGGGCGGCGAGCTCGATCTCGAGCGGGTCGGCGCCCGCACGGATCAGCTCGAGGATCTGGGTGTGCTCCTCGACCGAGTGCCGCGCGCGGCCGGGCACGTAGGCGAACGTGGAGTCGCGGATGCCGGAGAGCCGGGCCCATCCGCGATGCACCAGGTCGAGCAGGTGCGGGTTCGGGCACGGCTCGAACAACACCGAGTGGAACCGGCGGTTCAGCTCGGTGAACGCGTGCGCGTCGAGATGGTCGAGCATCTGGGTCATCCGCTCGTTGACCTCGGCGGCCGCGTCGAGCGCCGCCCGGTCCAGCAGAGGAGCCGACAGCGCCGTGGCCGCGCCTTCGACGAGCCCGAGCGTCTCCATGGTGTGCGCGTACTCGCTCTCGTCGACGAGCGTCACACGCGCGCCGACGTTGCGCTCGAACGTCACCAGCCCCTCCGCCTCGAGGCGGCGGATGGCCTCGCGCACCGGGACGACGCTCATGCCCAGCTCCTCGGCGAGCGAGCCGAGCACGAGCCGATAGCCGGGACCGAACACGTGCCCGGAGATGCGCGAGCGGATCCAGGAGTACGCCTGCTCGGACTTGCTCGCCCCGCTGACGATCGTCATCGGCGCGGGCCGGAGTCGGCGGAGGAGTCGGAGGCCGAGCCGGTCGCCGCCTCGTACTTCTCACGCCAGGCGGCGTTGAGGGGGAACAGCCCGTCGACCGGATGACCTGCGGCGACCTGCTCGGCGATCCACGCGTCCTCGACCTCCTGGGCGAGGGTGGCGTCGGCGATCTCGTCGGCGAGGCCGGGCGGGATCACGATCACGCCGTCGCCGTCTCCCACGATGATGTCGCCCGGCTGCACGGTCGCGCCGCCGCAGGAGACCGTCACGTCGACGTCCCACGGCACGTGCCGGCGGCCGAGGACCGAGGGGTGCGCGCCCTGCGAGAACACGGGCAGTCCGATCTCGGCCACGGCGTCGAAGTCGCGCACACCGCCGTCGGTCACCACTCCCGCCGCCCCGCGGGACCTCGCCCGCAGCGCGAGGATGTCGCCGAGCGTTCCGGTGGTCGCATCGCCGCGAGCCTCGATGACGATGACCTCGCCCTCGTCGACGGCGTCGAAGGCGCGCTTCTGCGCGTTGTACCCGCCACCGTGGCTGGAGAACAGGTCTTCACGGAAGGGAACTAAGCGCAGCGTCTTCGCCGTGCCGACGATCTTGCTGCCGGGGATGTTCGCACCGACGCCGTCGATGAAGCAGGAGTGGTGGCCGCGCTTGCGCAACTGGGCGGAGAGCCCGGCCGTCGGCGCCTCGAGCAGCTTCGCGCGCAGCTCGGGGGAGAGCCCTGCGTCGTGCGGGCTGCTCGTGGCGGGAAGCCCCGCGGCCTCGGCGGACCCCCAGGCCTCGGTGCGCTGCAGATCGTCGACGGCCGGCAGGGAGCCGATCCCGCCGTCGAAGGGCGTCTCGCCCTGCGTCACGGTGGTCACGAGGCGGCCGGATGAGGGCGAGTCCACGGCATCCGGAGCATCCACCTCGATCTCGACGACGTCTCCGGGGACGATCACCGACGAGCCGGCGGGCGTGCCGGTGAGGATCACGTCGCCGGGCTCCAGCGTGAAGTGCTGCGAGAGATCGGCGACGAGCTGAGTGAGCGGGAAGATCAGGCCGGCGGTGGTGTCGTCCTGGCGCAGCTCTCCGTTGACCCAGGCGCGCACGCGGAGGGCGCCAGGGTCGACCGTGCGCGCGTCGATGAGCTCCGGCCCCAGGGGCGTGTAGCCGTCGCCGCCCTTGGAGCGGACGTTCGAGCCCTTGTCGTTCGCGCGCAGGTCGTACAGTCCGAGATCGTTCGATGCGGTGACCCATCCCACGTGCGCCCACGCCTCGTCGAGGGAGACCCGACGCGTCGGCGTTCCGATCACGAGCGCGATCTCGCCCTCGAAGGCGAGCAGCTCGGTGCCGGCGGGACGCTCGACCGTTCCGCCGGAGACGCCGACGGAGCTGGCGGGCTTGAAGAAGTAGGAGGGGGCTGCGGGCCGGCGGCCCCGCTGATCGGCCCGAGAAGCGTAGCTCAGGTGGATCGCGATGATCTTGCCGGGGCGGGTGATGGATGCCGTCACGGGGCGCCTCCTCGCGCTGTGGATCGACGCCTTGTGCGTCGTATTCGAAATCATATATTATCTCCTCATCCCTCGGCAAGCACTCGATCCTCTCGACGGCGAGCCGTGACAATGCGGTCACAGAAAAAGGAGACACCCCCATGAGCGGGCAGTCACAGGATGGGTTCACCCCCACCGGAACCATCGCGACCACGGCCGATAGGCGCCGTGTCGTATTCGCCACCGTCGTCGGGACCACGGTCGAGTGGTACGACTTCTTCATCTACGCCACGGCGGTCGGCCTGGTGTTCGGGCAGCTGTTCTTCGAGCCGCTCGGCGCGAACAGTGCGCTGATCGCCTTCGCGACAGTCGGTGTCAGCTTCCTCTTCCGCCCGCTGGGGGCATTCCTCGCCGGACACTACGGCGACAAGCTCGGGCGCAAGACCGTGCTCATGTGGACGCTGATCCTGATGGGTGCCGCCACGGCGCTCATCGGCGTCCTGCCCACCTACGAGACGATCGGCATCACGGCGCCGATCCTGCTGGTGCTGCTGCGCATCATCCAGGGGATCTCGGCCGGCGGCGAATGGGGCGGAGCGGTGCTGATGGCCGTCGAGCACGCCCCGAAGGCCAAGCGCGGGATCTTCGGCGCCTCGCCTCAGATCGGCGTGCCGCTCGGACTGCTGCTCGCCTCGGGCGTCATGGCCCTCATGACCGCGATCGCGCCGGGCGACCAGTTCCTGCAGTGGGGATGGCGGGTGCCGTTCCTGCTCAGCGTCGTGCTGATCCTCGTCGGCTACTACGTGCGCCGCAAGGTCGAGGAGAGCCCGGTTTTCATGGAGCTCGCCGAGCGCAAGGAGAAGGCGAGCATGCCGATCGTGCAGCTGTTCCGCAAGCACCTGCTGCTCGTGATCATCGCCGCCTTCGTGTTCGCCGGCAACAACGCCGTCGGCTACATGACCACCGGCGGGTACATCCAGGGATACGCCACGAACCCCGAGGGGCCGATCGGGCTGGAGCGCGGACCGGTGCTGTGGGCCGTCGCCGGGTCCGCGGTGACCTGGCTCCTGACCACACTGCTCGCCGGCTGGCTCTCCGACCGCATCGGACGGCGGACCACGTACATCCTCGGCTGGGTGATGCAGCTCGTGGGCGTGTTCACCCTGTTCCCGCTCGTGAACACGGGCGAGGTCGGCCTGCTCTTCGCCGGGCTCGCGATCCTCACGATCGGTCTCGGCTTCACCTACGGGCCGCAGGCGGCGCTGTACGCGGAGCTCTTCCCCGCCAGCATCCGCTTCTCCGGCGTCTCGATCTCGTACGCGATCGGAGCGATCGCCGGAGGGGCGTTCGCGCCGACCATCGCGACGGCGATCGTGCAGGCCACCGGCTCGACCCAGGCCGTCACCTGGTACCTCGCAGGAATGACGGGACTCGGGCTCGTGGCCACGCTGCTGCTGCGCGACCGGTCGGGGATCCCGCTCGGACCCGACCACGAGGAGGAGCAGTCGGTGAGCCCCGTGCGGGGTCTCGCCAGGGCCTGACAGCGGTCTCGCACCGTGCCGTGAGCGCACGCCCGCCGTCGCGGGTGTGCGCTCACACGTATGGCGCTCAGCCCTCGAGGGCGTCGCGGATCGCGGATGCCGAGCGCGCGAGCCTCGCCGCGATCTCGGCGTCGTCGTGATCGGTCGCGACATGCACCACCGCGATCGCGGCGGGGCGCTGTCCGCGCAGCGCGAGCGGCACCGCGACCGCCTGCACGGTGGGGATGACCTCGTCGTGGCTCGTCGCGTAGCCGCGCGCCCTGGCATCGTCGACCTCGGCGCGCAGCGCTCCGCCCGCAGCATCCGGCCAGTCTGCGGAGGGGAGCTGCGCGAGGATGGCCTTGCCCGGTGCGCCCACGATGACCGCATGCCGTGCTCCCGGTCTCTGAGCGACGCTCGCGATCGCATGTCGCGGTTCGACGCTGGCCAGGGTGATGCAGTCGTCGCCGTCGAGCACCGCGAGGAAGCAGGTCATGCCCAGCTCGTTCGCGATCGCGGTGAGCTCGGGCAGGGCCTCGGCCTGGAGGTCGTGCGCGACCCCGGCCGCGAGCGCGGCCATCCGGGGGCCGAGGGTGACGGAGCCCGAGCCGTCGCGCCCGACGAGCCGGTGGTCCTCCAGCGTGCGCAGCAGCCGATAGGCGATCGAGCGGTGCACTCCCAGCGCGACGGCGATCTCGTCGATCGTGAGCGGCGCTCTGGCGTCGGCGAGCACCTCGAGGATGCGGATGCCGCGGCTGAGGGTCTGCGAGGCGGGGGTGCCGTCGGGCATGCGTGTGCTCCCTCGTATGGCCGTGCGTTCCTTGCGCTTCGGGACGGGCGTCCCTAAGCTGTGTTCAATAGTAGAACTATGTGTTCGAATATAGAACACGTCGCACGAGAGTGCAACACCCGACAGTGACGTCCGGAAGGAATCGACGACGATGCAGTTCCACCACCACGGCTATGTCTCCGGAGACCCGAGGGTGAAGGATGCCGCGGGCACCGGCGACGCCCGCCCGGCCGATCTCCCCGACGAGATCGATGTGCTCATCGTCGGCTCGGGACCCGCCGGGATGCTGCTCGCCGCGCAGATGTCGCAGTACCCCGACGTGACCACCCGCATCATCGAGAAGCGCGACGGACGCCTCGTGCTGGGGCAGGCCGACGGCATCCAGCCGCGCAGCGTCGAGACCTTCCAGGCGTTCGGCTTCGCCGAGCGCATCATCGCCGAGGCGTACAACATCGGCTGGATGAACTTCTGGGGTCCCGACCCCGAGAACCCCGGCGAGATCGTCCGCACGTCGCGCGCGGCCGACTACGCCTACGACATCTGCGAGTTCCCGCATCTGATCGTGAATCAGGCGCGCGTGCTCGACTACTTCGCCGAGGCCGCAGCGCACGGGCCGGGACGCATCGCTCCCGACTACGGCGTCGAGTTCGCGGGGCTGACGATCCACGACGAGGGCGCGTATCCGGTCGAGGTCGCCGTGCGATACGTCACGGGCGAGCGCGCGGGCGAGGAGCGCACTCTGCGCGCGAAGTACGTGGTGGGGTGCGACGGTGCGCGCAGCGGCGTGCGTCAGGCGATCGGCCGTACGCATGTGGGCGCCAGCGCGGCGCACGCGTGGGGGGTCATGGATGTGCTCGTGAACACCGACTTCCCCGACTGGCGCACCAAATGCGCCATCAACTCCGAGGCGGGGAACATCCTGCACATCCCGCGCGAGGGCGGCTACCTCAGCCGGATGTACATCGATCTCGGGGAGGTCGCCGACGACGACGACCACCGTGTGCGGCAGACGCCGGTCGAGGAGATCATCCGCCGGGCGAACGCGATCCTCAGCCCGTACACGCTGGATGTGAAGGAGGTCGCCTGGCACAGCGTCTACGAGGTCGGCCACCGCGTGACCGACGGTTTCGACGACGTCGCCGACGGCTCGGATCGGATGCCTCGCGTCTTCCTCACCGGCGACGCCTGCCACACCCACAGCGCCAAGGCCGGGCAGGGGATGAACGTCTCGATGCAGGACGGCTTCAACCTCGGCTGGAAGCTCGGGTCGGTCCTCTCCGGACGTGCCCCCGAGGCGCTGCTGTCCACGTACGGGGCCGAGCGTCGACCGGTCGCGCAGCAGCTGATCGACTTCGACCGCGAGTGGTCGACGCTGATGGCCCGCAAGCCCTCGGAGATCACCGACCCCGGCGATCTGGCGACCTACTACCTCGCCACGGCGGAGTTCCCCTCCGGTTTCATGACGCAGTACACCTCGTCGATGATCACCGGCACAGACGCGCACCAGGCGCTCGCGGCGGGCTTCCCGCTCGGCAAGCGCTTCAAGTCCGCAGAGGTCGTGCGCGTGGGCGACGGGAACGTCGTGCACCTCGGGCATCACGCCAGGGCCGACGGGCGGTGGCGCGTGTACGCGTTCGGCGGACGGGAGGCGTCGACGCTCGCGGCGTGGGCCGCGGAGGCGGCCCCGGTGCTCGCGCGCTTCACTCCCGAGGGCGCCGACGAGGATGCGGTGTTCGACGTCAAGGCGATCTACCAGCAGCCGTACGAGCAGGTCGAGGTCACGTCCGCCCCCGCGCTCTTCCAGCCTCAGACCGGCCCGCTCGGGCTCACCGACTGGGAGAAGGTCTACGCGGCAGGGCCCTCGAAGTGGACGGAGACCGACATCTTCGCGGCGCGTGAGCTGTCGCGGGACGGCGTGGTCGTGGTGGTGCGGCCGGACCAGTACGTCGCGGCGATCCTGCCGCTGGACGGGGTCGACGAGCTGGCCGCCTTCTTCGACGGAGCGCTGCTGACGGTCCGGTGAGGACATCCGGCATGACACGTGTCATGCCGAGGAGATGACACCGCCCTCCGGCCGGATCCTCGTCGCCCGACGAGGCTGGAGACATGAACAACTCCTCCGTGCAGAGCTCGGCGACGCGGGTCACCGCGCGACCGGCCTCCGCTGCCCTGACCGATGAGGCTTCCCTGATCGAAGGCGCTGTCGTGCTCGAACTGCGGGCCGTCGAGCGGCACTTCGGCACCGGCGACCGTCGCGTGCAGGCCGTCGACCGGGTGGACCTCTCCGTCCGGCGCGGCGAGGTCGTCGCCCTGCTCGGGCCGAACGGCGCAGGCAAGACGACGACGCTCGACATGCTGCTCGGACTCACCGAGCCCAGCAGCGGCACCGTTCGGGTGCTCGGCGTCACACCGGAGCGGGCCACGTCGACGGGCGCGATCGGCGCGGTGCTGCAGACCGGCGGGCTGCTCGGAGACCTGACCGTCGGGGAGACCGTGCGCCTCATCGCGTCGCTGTACGGCACCGATGCTCTCGCCCGGGTGGACGACGTCATGGCGCGAGCCGACCTCGTCCGCCTCGCACGCCGTCGGGTGTCGAAGTGCTCCGGCGGTGAGCAGCAGCGGGTGAAGTTCGCCCTCGCGATGGTGTCGGACCCCGACATCCTCGTGCTCGACGAGCCGACCGCAGGCATGGACGTCACCGCCCGCCGGCACTTCTGGGACGCGATGCGCGCTGATGCTGACGCGGGGCGGACCATCATCTTCGCCACCCACTACCTGGAGGAGGCGGAGCAGTTCGCCCGCCGGACCGTCGTGATGCATCGCGGCACGGTCGTCGCGGACGCGCCGACGGCGCTCCTGCGCGCCAGCCTGGGCGAGCGCACCGTCTCGGCGACGGTGGACGCGGCATCCGAGGATCTCGTCGCGATGCTCCGCGCGACCGACGGCGTCATCGATCTGCGGATCGACGGAGATCGGCTGAGTCTCCGCGCCACCGATTCGGACGCCGCCGCCCGGATGCTGCTCGATGCCGGCGCTCACGATCTCGAGATCGCCGCGCCCACGCTCGAAACCGCCTTCACCGCTCTGACGGAGGACTGACATGCTCGTCTCACCCACCATGCTGCGCATCGAAGGCGTCCGCCAGTTGCGCAACCCCTATACGCTCGCGTTCACGCTGGCCATGCCTGTCGCGATGTACCTCCTGTTCGGCGCCGGCATGGGCTATGGCGCGCAGTCGGCCGGCAACGGGAACGTCTCCTTCTACGTGATGACCTCGATGGCGGCATACGGCACAGCCGTCGCGATGAGTTCGCTGACCTCGCTGGCGGCGACCGAGGCGAAGCAGGGCTGGGGGCGTCAGCTCGCGATGACGCCGCTGACCACGCTCGGCTACGCCCTGACCAAACTGCTCACCTCCGTCGCCTTCGCGGCTCTGGCGCTGGTGGCGGTGTGCACGGCGGGCGCGATGACCGGAGCCCGCGTCGACGACGTCTGGCGCTGGGGTGCGACGGCGGCGATCGTCCTCGGGCTCGGCCTGATGTACGGACTGTACGGGCTCGGCGTCGGGCTGTTCTTCAGCTCGGATTCGGCGGCGGCGCTCGCCTCGATCACCATGACGTTCTTCGCGTTCTTCGGCAACGTGTTCATGCCGCTCGACGGAGTCATGCTCGACATCGCACGATTCACGCCGCTCTACGGTTTCGTGGCGCTCGCCCGGTGGCCCCTCACCGACGGGCAGCTCACGACCGGGCAGACCGATCAGCTGTGGATGCTGTTCCTCAACGTCGCCGTCTGGCTCGCGCTCTTCGCGCTGCTGGTGATGCTGGGCATGAAGCGCTCGCGCGCACGGCAGTAGCCGCTGGCGACGACAGTAGGTTGGACGGATGACACGACGATCGACGCGAGAGACCTCGGACGGATCCGGGGTCTCCCGCGACGCGGCCCTCGACGCGGCGGGACTCGCCGCCGCGGGTGTGCCGCCTGCGGCGTGGGCGGCACCCGGTGCCCGGCGGGCGCACGCCACAGGCAAGGATCCGTGGGCGCGGTTCGGCTGGCTGATGGCCGTGATCTGGCTCGTCTTCCTCGTGTATCCGGTGATCGCGCTGGTGCGATCCGAGGCGCAGCTCCCGTGGATCGTGGTCGGGTGGGTCGCGCTCGTGGCTTTCGTCGTGCTGTACGTCACGGGCTTCCTGCACGGGATGCGCGGTGGAGGAGGGCTGGGCCGCACGCCCTCGAGGCGCCAGTGGCTCACCTTCATCGCCCTCATCGTGTGCGTCCTGGTCTCGGTGCCGGCGGAGGGCGGATCCGCGCTCAGCTTCCTGCCGTTCATCATGTCCTTCGCCTCGTACGGACTGACGCGGGTCTGGCACTGGATCACCACCGTCGCGGCGGTCGCGCTCACGGCCGTCTGCGTGTTCCTGCTGCCGGGGGGAATGACGTACCTGTCGGTGCTGGCGATCGTCGCGCTGCTCGGTGTGGTGAACACTGTGTCCACGTGGCTCATCCTGCGTTCCGCCGAGGCGGAGCGGCTCGGTCTGGAGCTGGCGACCAGCGAGGGTCGCGAGGCGCTCGCTCGCGACGTGCACGATCTGATCGGACATTCGCTGACGGTGGTCGGCCTCAAGGCGCAGCTGGTGCGTCGGCTCATGGACTCCGACCCTGAGCGCGCGAAGGCCGAGCTCGCCGACATCGAGCGGCTCACGGCGGAGGCGATCGCCGGAGTGCGTTCGACCGTGTCGGGTGCCAGGGCGACGACGCTCGTCGAGCAGCTGGCCTCCTCGCGCGACTCGTTCCGTGCGGCGGACATCGAGGTGCAGGTCGAGGGGGAGCCCGGCGCGCTGTCGCCGGTGCAGGCGATCACCGCGAGCTGGATCCTGCGGGAGGCCACGACCAACACCCTCCGGCACTCGCGGGCGCGCTCGGTGCGAGTGCAGCTGTCGCCGGGTCGGATGGTGCTCGAAGACGACGGAGTGGGCATCGGCGCGAGGGCGGGCGTCGGCGCGGATGAGGGAAACGGCGTGCGCGGTATGCGCGACCGGGCGGCAGCGGCCGGTGCGGCCCTCGCGGTCGGTGCCGCCGATGCCGCGGGCGGCACCGGGACGCGCGTGGAGCTGACGTGGTGAGCGCCTCGGATGCCGGCGGGGAGATCCGCCTCCTGATCGCCGACGACCAGGCGCTCGTGCGGGGTGCGCTCGGGGCGCTCCTCGACCTCGAGTCCGACCTCACCGTCGTCGGAATGGCGTCCGATGGGGCCGAAGCGGTGCAGCGTGCGGGGGAGCTGCGGCCGGACGTGTGTCTGATGGACATCCAGATGCCGGGCATGGACGGCATCGAGGCGACGCGTCGGATCCGTGAGACGAGTCCGGCGACGCGGGTGCTCGTCGTGACGACATTCGCGCGCCCCGGGTACCTGCGCGCGGCACTGGACGCGGGCGCGAGCGGGTTCATCGTCAAGGACACCCCTGCCGAGCAGCTCGCCGAGGCCGTCCGCCGGGTGCGATCGGGACTTCGTGTGCTGGATCCCGTGCTCGCAGCCGACAGCCTGTTCGACGGTGCGAATCCGCTGAGCGACCGGGAACGGCAGGTGCTGCGTCTCGCGGCGGACGGGCGCTCGGCCGCGGCGATCGCCGCCGAGGTGTTCCTCTCGGCGGGAACCGTGCGCAATCATCTCTCCTCGGCGATCGGGAAGACCGGCGCGGCGAATCGGGCGCAGGCGGTGCGGATCGCCCTCGACAAGGGGTGGATCTGAGGGCGTCGCCGCACCTCCGTCTGCAGGCGTGACTCGGCCTGGCGGGACGTCGGTGGTGCGGCGTACCGTGAACGCGGATGGGTCGACGGTGCCCACCAGGAGGAGTGCGCGATGGACTGGAAGATCGAACTCATCTTCGTGCCGGTGACGGATGTCGACAGGGCGAAGGACTTCTACGTGAAGATCGGCTTCACCGCCGACCACGACCAGACGCCTGTCGAGGGTCTGCGCTTCGTGCAGATGACGCCGCCGGGCTCCGCGTGCTCGATCGCATTCGGCACGGGTCTCGGGATCGCACTCGAGCCGGGCCAGCAGAACACGATCCAGGTCGTGGTGCCGGATGCCGACGAGGCGCTCGCGCACCTGCGCGGTGTCGGCGTCGAGGCGAGCGGTGTGGACGACCTGGACTGGGGCCGGTTCGTGACGTTCGACGACCCCGACGGCAACACCTGGACGCTGCAGGAGCTGCCGGACTACAGCGGCTGACGTCGCGGGAAGTGCACCGGGGCGGCTCGCCTCAGGCTCCGCACTCCATCGACTGGTCGGTGAGGATCCACGCGGTGCCACGGCGTTCCATCACCACGGTGCCGCAGTCTCCGGAGGCGAGGTAGGTCACGAAGAGCGTGGCGTCGGTGGCGGTCTCGGTCTGCACGGCGATGTCGACCTCGGCGCTCTGGCCGAGGGGTCGGTAGAGGTCGGCGGTGGCGGTGATCATCTGTTCGCAGCTCGAGATCCCCGTCATCCCGTGCGACTCGAGCTCGGCGATCATGCGGGTCACGAGGTCGGGGGTGAGGCGCGCACAGGCGGTGTCGACGTCGGGAAGGCGGGACGCGTCCAGCCACTCGCGGAATCCGTCGGACGCGCTCTGCGATTCGGACGCCGGTGGCTCGGCGGCCTGCGTGGCGACCGGCTCCGAGGTGGCGGGCGGGGTCGCCGTGGCGGTCGCGGCGACCTCCGCGGGATCGGCGCCCGCCGAGCACGAGGTCAACGTCATGGTCACGATCATCAGGAAGATCGCGGCTGCCGCCGCCGTCTTCCTCGTGCTGTTCCGCCCGGTCACCCGTCGATTCTGGCAGATCGATGAGCTCGGTGTCCCGCCCCGCGCCCCGCCTGCGGCCCCGCAGCGGAGTCAGCTCGCGTCGAGGTCGAGCAGGAACTCCGTCGCGCCGTCGGGGAACAGCGGTCGCCTGCCGTCGCGCACCTCCGCGATCGGCACCCATCGCACCGGACTGCCCTCATCGAGCACGTGCAGCTCGGCGTCGAGGGGGACCGCGTCGAGCTCGATCGAGCGCACCGCGTAGATATGGGCGATCTCGTGACCCGGGACACCCTCGTACGTGAAGATGTTGTCGCGCACGCCGAGCAGTTCCACGGCCTGCAGGGTGACGTCGAGTTCCTCGCGGAACTCACGATGCAGCGCCTCCTCGGCCCGTTCGCCGAACTCGATCCCGCCGCCGATCGCTCGCAGGAAGTCGAGTCCGCGGGACCGATCCGTGCCGGACAACGCAAGGACATGACCCTGCTTCACGGGCAGGCCGACGGCGATGTTGCGGATGGTGGGCATCCCGGAAGGCTAGCGCAGCAGGGGCCCGGACCGTCGGCGATCACGAGTTCACGCGGATGATCTCCTGCTGGTACGGCGCGATCACGTCGCCGGAGATCCGCAGGTCCAGAAGCAGGAATCGTCGCGTGGCGGCATCCTCCTGCGCCCATGCGCCGAGCCGGTCGAGATCCGCGAGGGTCTTCACGACGACGCCCTCCGCCCCGACGGCGGCGCCGAACGCCGCGAAGTCGACCTCGGGGATCCGCATCGGCCCCTCCGCGAGCCCCTTCAGGCCGTAGAGGTTGACCTCGGCGCCGTATGCCGCGTCATTCCAGATCACGGCGATGCCGCGTCCGGCGGCCGCGCGGACCGCGGATTCGAGGTCGGCGATGGCCATCAGCCCGCCTCCGTCGCCCGAGGTCAGCACGATCGTCGAGTCCCTGCGGGCGAGCGCGGCGCCGACCATGCTCGGCCATCCCTGCCCGATCGACTGGAAGGCGGTGCCGACCATCATCATCCGGTCGGGGGCCTCCACGGGCCAGTACATGTTCGCCCAGCCGATGAAGTGTCCGCCGTCCGAGACGACGACGCGGTCGCGGGGCAGAAGCTCGGCGATGCGGCGTGCGGCCGATCGGGGGTCGAGTCGTCCGTCGACGGCGAGGTCGTCGCCCTTCTCGTACGTCCGTGCGGCGGCGACGTCGACGGACTCGCGCCACGGCACCCCGGGCGCAGCGGCGGAGGACGCGGAGCCGACCCTGGCGACGAGCGCTTCGGCGGCGACGCGGGCGTCCGCGCGCACGAAGCCGCCGATGTGCGCATGTGTCGCCGCCGGCGCGATGTCGATCTGGAAGACACGGGTGCCCGGAGCGAAGAGCTCGCCGAAACGCATCGTGAACTGGTTCAGGGCGGCGCCGAAGACCACGGCGACGTCGGCGGTGCGGATCAGCTCCATCGCCCCGTCCGCCCCGAATCCACCCGTCACGCCGAGATCGAACCGCTCGTCGGGGAACACGCCGCGGCCGAGAGCGGATGACGCGGTGAGCGCGCCGGTGAGGGCGGCGAGCTCGCCGAGGGCGTCGCCCGCGCCGGCCAGCCAGGCGCCGCGTCCGGCGAGCAGGAACGGACGCTCCGCCTGCGACAGCGCGGCGGCGATCTCGTCGAGCATCCCCTCGGCGAACTCGCCCTTCGGGGCGAGCGGTGTGAGCAGACGCGGCGCGGGAACCTCGGGCACGCTGCCGGCATCGAGCGTGGCCACGTCGTAGGGGATCGCCAGCACGACCGGCAGGCGATAGGTGAGAGCGTGCTCGATCGCGATGACGGTGGTGGCCGAGGCATCCGCATGACCGACGGTATAGGTGCGGGCGCCGACGGCCGAGGCGAGCGCGATCTGATCGACGTCCCAGGGGCGCGGTCCCGAGGTCGGCTCGTCTCCGACGACGAGCACGAGCGGCACGCGGGCCTGCACGGCCTCCGCGAGTGCGGTCAGGGTGTTCGTGAACCCGGCGCCGTACGTCGACGTGCCTGCGGCGATGCGCCCGGACGCGCGGAAGTGGGCGTCGGCGGCGACGACAGCACCCTGCTCGTGTCGTACCGCGGTGAAGACGGCGTCCGTCTGCGTCTCGATCGCGTCGAGGAAGTAGGCGTTGCCGTTGCCCATGACGCCGAAGACGGCGTCGATGTGCTGGGCGAGGGTGAGGGCGACGTGCGCGGAGACACTGGGCATGGGTGGGCCTTTCGAGACAGGGACGGAGGTCGTGCGCATTCCGTATGTGTCTCGCCTCCGCATCATCGCGGAGTGCTTCGTGCCTCTTTTTCAGGCACCGGCGGCACAGAGCGCCGGACGGATAGATCCTACCGCGCGGCCCGCCGCCGGTCGTCGCGGCGCCGTCTCCTGCGCGTAACACCGTCGAAACGGCGACAGGGAAACATGCGGTCATGGAATCGCTGTTCGACGGATACACCACGCGCCGATCGCCCCGGCGGCCGGGGGCCTCGCCCTGGGACGAGATGTTCGCGGCGGAGGCCCGGCCGGACGGCGCGGACGTGCGGGCGCCGTATCAGGACATGTATCCCGCCCTCGCCGGTATGGACGATGCGGAGCTGCGGGCGCGCACGGATGCCCTCGCCAGCTCGTATCTCGCGCAGGGCGTCACCTTCGACTTCGCGGGGGAGGAGCGTCCGTTCCCTCTCGACGTCGTGCCGCGGGTGATCGCCGCGGATGACTGGCGCTACGTCGAGTCCGGGGTGACGCAGCGGGTGCGGGCGCTGGAGGCGTTCCTCGCCGATGTGTACGGCCCGCAGCTCGCGGTGCAGGACGGAGTCATCCCGGCATCGCTGATCAGCTCCTCGTCGCACTTCCACCGTCAGGCGGCGGGGATCGTCGGGGCCAACGGCGTGCGCATCCACGTCGCCGGGATCGACGTGATCCGCGATGAGGCCGGCTCATGGCGCGTGCTCGAGGACAACGTGCGCGTCCCCAGCGGAGTGAGCTACGTGCTCGCCAATCGCCGGGTGATGGCGCAGACCCTGCCCGAACTGTTCACGAGCCTGCGGGTGCGACCGGTCGTCGACTATCCCGGCCGCCTGCTCCAGGCGCTGCGGGCGGCCGCGCCGATCGGCGTCGACGACCCGACGGTCGTGGTGCTGACGCCCGGCGTGCACAACTCGGCGTACTACGAGCACACGCTGCTGGCTCGCATGATGGGCATCGAGCTCGTCGAGGGCCGCGACCTGTTCTGCTCGGGCGGCCGCGTGTGGATGCACACGACCGCGGGTCCCACCCGTGTCGACGTCGTCTACCGCAGGGTCGACGACGAGTTCCTGGATCCGCAGCAGTTCCGCCCGGATTCGGTGCTCGGAGCGCCGGGACTGATGCTCGCCGCGCGGCTCGGCAACGTGACCCTCGCCAACGCGGTGGGCAACGGCGTCGCCGACGACAAGCTCGTGTACACCTACGTGCCCGACCTGATCCGGTACTACCTCGGGGAGGAACCCGTGCTGCCGAACGTCGACACCTGGCGTCTCGAAGAGCCGGATGCGCTCGAGGAGGTGCTCGACAGGCTCGACGAGCTCGTGGTGAAGCCGGTCGACGGGTCGGGCGGCAAGGGGCTGGTCGTCGGTCCCGACGCGTCGCGGGAGACGCTGGAGGAGCTGAAGAAGACGCTGCTGGCGGATCCGCGTGGCTGGATCGCGCAGCCGGTGGTGCAGCTGTCGACCATCCCCACCCTGGTCGAGGACGGCTTCCGGCCGCGGCACGTCGACCTGCGCCCGTTCGCGGTCAACGACGGACAGGACATCTGGGTGCTCCCGGGCGGTCTCACCCGCGTCGCGCTTCCCGAAGGGCAGCTGGTGGTGAACTCCAGTCAGGGCGGAGGATCCAAGGACACGTGGGTGCTCGATCCGTCTCTCTTCACCGGACAGACGGCGACCGTGCCGGGGGAGCCCGACCCCGCGGCCGCGGAGGTGTCGCTCGCGACCGGCGCGATCCCGATCCTCGCGTCGTCGCGCGAGGAGGCGAGCCCTCCCTTCCTCTCATCGCCGCAGGACGAGGACCTCGAGCTGCGCCATCACCAGCAGCAGCAACAGCAGCAGCAACAGCAGCCGCAACAGCAGCAGGGAGGCGCGGGATGCTGAGCCGCATCGCCGAGGCGCTGTTCTGGATCGGCCGCTACGTGGAGCGCGCCGACGGCACGGCACGCATTCTCGATGTGCATCTGCAGCTGCTCCTCGAGGACCCGTGGGTGGAGGAGGACACCGCGTGCCGAGCGCTCCTCTCGGTGATGGGCACGACCGCGGACCCCGAGGCGGTGCTGAGCCGCGACGACGTGGTGCGGCTGCTCGCCCTCGACCGCGAGCACTCCGCATCGATCGCCCATTCGATCGCCTCCGCGCGCGAGAACGCGAGGCGCGCGAGGGAGATCATCTCGACCGACCTGTGGGAGACGCTCAACGAGTCGAACGCGCGGATGCCGCGGCGGATCGCCTCGGACAAGACGCATCCGTTCTTCCGCTGGGTGCGAGACCGTTCGGCGCTCGCCTTCGGGGTCGTGGACTCGTCGATGAGCCGTGACGAGGCGTGGCACTTCTTCGTGCTCGGCCGCTCGATCGAGCGCGCGGACATGACGGCGCGCCTGCTCGCGACGCGGTCGCTGACCGAGGCCGGCGGTCCGAGCTGGACGACGTTGCTGCGCAGCTGTGGGGCGTACGAGGCGCACCTGCGCAGCCACAGGGCGGTGCCGACCGGGGCATCGGCGGTCGAGTTCCTCCTCGTCGATCGTCTGTTCCCGCGGTCGGTGCTCTCCAGCATCCTGCAGGCCGAGGAATGCATGCGCGGTATCGACCCCGCCGGCGCATTCGGTGCCCCTGATCGCGCGCACCGCGTGCTCGGACGCCTGCGATCAGAGCTGGAGTACCGGCCGATCGGCGATACGGTGCACCGGCTGTCGGAGAGCATGGAGGAGGTCCAGGTGGGCATGTCTGTGGCGAGCGACGCGATCAGGGAGCGGTACTTCCCCTCGATCGCGATGCCGGTGTGGATCGGAGAGGCACTGTGAGCCGGCTGAGGATCGTGCACCGCACCGGATTCCGCTACGGACAGCCGGCGACGGCGTCGTACAACGAGGCGAGGATGCTGCCGCATTCGCGTGACGGCCAGTTCGTGCTGCAGGCCACTCTCGACATCTCGCCCACCGCGACCCAGCATTCGTACGTGGACTACTGGGACACCAGGGTCTCGACGTTCGAGGTGCTGACCCCGCACCAGATGCTCTCGGTCACGGCGACCAGCGTGGTGGATGTGCGGCCCGCTCTCGCTGCCGCGCCGGGCATCGACTGGGAAGAGCTCGCGCTGCGGATCCCGCAGTCCCTGGGCCTGGCGGAGTGCGTGATGCAGACGCCGGCGACCGCTCCGGATGACGAGATGCACGAGCTGGCCCTGCGCATCGAAGCCGAGGGCGGCGGTGTCGACGAGACCGCGCTCGAGATCTGCCGCACGGTCGGCGAGGCGATGGAGTACCGCAGCGGCGTGACAGGGGTGAGCTCGACCGCCCGCGATGCGTGGCCCGCGCGCTCGGGCGTCTGCCAGGACATCGCACATGTCGCCCTGGGCGTTCTGCGTGCTGCCGGCATCCCGGCGCGCTACGTGTCGGGCTACCTGCACCCCGACCCGACGGCCGCGATCGGAGAGCCGGTCACGGGGGAGTCCCACGCCTGGGTGGAGTGGTACTCGGGCGAGTGGCGCGGGTACGATCCCACGAATCTCGTCGAGGTCGGCGACTCGCACGTCTACGTCGGTCACGGCCGCGATTACGCGGACGTCGCTCCGCTGCGTGGTGTGTACGCGGGATCCAGCGGGTCCGAGCTGTTCGTGTCGGTCGAGGTCACCAGGCTCGGGTGAACGCGGGCACCGGGCGGGTGGGGAAGAATGAGACGATGACGGATGCTTCGATCGAGCGCGAGACGCTCACCTGGGACGGCTTCGGATCGGCGACGCGAGACCTCGCGCGACGCATCCTCGACAGCGGCTTCGTGCCCGAGGTGGTCGTCGCCATCGCGCGCGGCGGGCTGCTCCCCGCCGGTGCGATCGCGTACGGTCTCGGTGCGAAGAACTGCGGAGCGATCAACGTCGAGTTCTACACCGGCATCGGCACCGTGCTCGATGCCCCCGAGGTGCTGCCGCCCGAACTCGACATGGCGTATCTCGACGGTCGCCGAGTGCTGCTCGTCGACGATGTCGCCGACTCGGGGCGCACACTCGCCCTGGCCGTGCAGCTGCTGACCGACAAGGGGGCGGATGTCCGCTCGGTGACGATCTACACGAAGCCGTCGACGATCATCCAGCCCGACTACGCCTGGAAGGACACCGACCTGTGGATCGACTTCCCGTGGTCGTTCCAGGGCACGGTGCGCGAAGAGGACCTCGGACTCGCGCCCTCCGCCTGACGGCGCTCCTCCTGACGGTGCTCCGCCTGACGGTGCTCCGCCTGACGGAGCGATCCTGCGGGCGACCGCGGCCGTCTCAGCCGCGAACCAGCGCGCGCAGCGTCTGGATCGTGTCGGCCTCTGCCGCGGTCTTGTCTGGCCGGTAGCCCTTGACCCTCGCGAAGCGCAGCGCGACGCCGCCGGGGTAGCGCGGGGAGCGCTGCACACCGTCGATCGCGATCTCGACGACGAACTCGGGTCGCAGGAACACCGTGCTCTGCGTCCGCCTCGTCTCGAGCGGCGGGAACTGCTCGGTCTGCCACCGCAGCAGCTCGTCGGTCAGCCCCTTGAACGTCTTGCCCACCATCACGAATCCGCCGGGTTCTCCGAACTCGCCCGTCGGATCGAGGGCACCCAGATGCAGGTTCGACAGCCACCCGTTCCGGCGCCCCGAGCCCCACTCGGCCCCCAGCACGACGAGCTCATAGGTCAGCACCGGTTTGACCTTGACCCAGGATGCGCCGCGACGGCCCGCGGCGTACGGGGCATCGACGCCTTTGATCACGACGCCTTCATGCCCGGCGGCCAGGGCCTCGCGGGAGAGCTGCTCCGCGGCGTCGGGATCGTCGGTGACGATGCCGGGCATGCGCCACTCGCCGACGACCCGTGCGAGCTCGTGCAGCCGCGTCGACAGCGGCTCGTCGATGAGGTCGCGTCCGTCGACGTGCAGGATGTCGAAGAACCAGGGCCGCAGCACGAGGTCGCGCGCGACGTCGGCCCCGAACCGCGACATCGTCTCCTGGAACGGCCGGGGACCGCCGTCTTCGTCGAGCGACAGGGTCTCTCCGTCGAGGATCAGGTCGTGAGCGGGCAGAGCGCGCACGATCTCGACGATCTCGGGCACGCGGTGGGTGATGTCGGCGAGGCTGCGGGTGTAGACGCCGACCTCGTCGCCGTGCCGGTGCACCTGGATGCGCGCACCGTCGAGCTTGTATTCGACGGATGCCGTGCCCGTGACCGCGAGCGCCGCCGTCGGCGTCGCGGCGGTCGATGCGAGCATGGGCAGCACGGGGCGTCCGACCTCGAGACCGACGGCGTCGAGCTCGGTCGCCGTGCCGGTGAGTGCGAGCCGCGCGGTGGCGCCGAGGTCGCCCGACAGCATCGCGGCACGACGCACGGATGCGGCAGGTCGCTCCGAGGCCTTGGCGATCGCGTCGAGCAGCACTCCGCCGAGCGCGCCGGTGCGCAGTTCGCCCCGCATCGACCGGCTCAGGAAGTCCCACTCGGGAGCCGTCGCTCGTGCGGCGAGAGCTGTCAGCGCGGCGCTCCTGGCCGCGGTCGACCCTGAACCGGACGTGTGGGCCAGAGTGTCGAGAGCGTCGTCGACGTCGGTGATCGTCAGCGTCGCATCCGCGGCATGCGTGACGTCGAGAGCGGACAGGCCCCGCCATCCGACTCCCAGACGCCCCTGGCGGGGTGCGGCGAGCAGGAGTCCGGTGAGTGCCGGCAGTTCATCGGCGTCGGCCTGGGCGAGCAGCTGCGACAGCGCGTCGATCTTCGCGAGTCGGGACGAGGTCGCGGCGACGGCTTCGGCGGTGGAGACGAGCTCCGAGAGCATCATGGATGCAGTCTCGCACCGGCATCCGACATCGCCGACGCCCTTGCCGTCGCGGGCACGCAGGCGCTAGGCGACCGGGGTCCCGCCCGCGTCTCAGCGGCCCCGGAACACCGGAGTGCGCTTCTCCTGGAACGCGGCGAACCCCTCGCGGTAGTCCTCCGTGTCGCAGAGCGCGGCCTGCGCCGTGTTCTCGGCATCCATCGACACCCACAGGCCCAGCCGCTCGTCGCGGATCCGCGCGACGAGCTGCTTGCTGGCGAGGAACGCGGCCGTGGCTCCTCGTGCGGCCGTCGTCGCGGCGAGGACGGTGGCGTCGACGACCTCGTCGTCGGGCACCACCCGCGAGAAGAGCCCGGCGCTCACCGCCTCCGTCCCGCTCATCAGCCGCCCCGTGTAGATGAGGTCGAGCGTCCGGTGCGCCCCCAGCCGTTCGACGAAGAGGGCGTGCCCTCCCGAGTCCAACGTGGCGCCCAGGGCGGCGAAGGGCGAGCCGATCTTCGCCGACTGCGCGACGTAGACGACGTCCGTGGCGATCAGGAGCCCGAGTCCGACGCCGAGGCAGGCGCCGTGCGCGACCGCGAAGGTCGGCGCGGGAAAGCGCGACATCCGCTGGAGCAGGGGTGTCACCAGCCCGCCGAGGTAGCCGATCACGTCGTCGTCGCGCGGGTCGACGGCAGAGATGTCCCGGCCGGCGCAGAATGCCCGGCCTTCGCCGCGCAGGACGAGAGCGCGCACTCCCGCGGCCTCCGCCTCGTCGTACGCGTGCCCGAGGTCGCGGATCGCCTGCTCGTCGAGCGCGTTCAGCTTCGCGGGAGCGTTCAGCACGATGGTCGCCGTGTCGTCGGCGATGGTGAGATCGATCATCGGATGCTCCTCAGACGTCGTAGTCGACGACGATGCGGTCGCTCGTCGGGTGCGACTGGCAGGTCAGCACGTAACCGCGCTCGATCTCGTCCGGCTCGAGCGCGTAGTTCTCGGCCATCGTCACGCTGCCCTCGACGACCCGCGCGCGGCAGGTGCCGCAGACACCTCCCGCGCAGGCGAAGGGGGCGTCGGGGCGCACGCGCAGCGCCGCGTTCAGCACGGACTCGTGGGCGTCGACCGGGCTCTGCACGGTCGACGAGACGCCGTCGAGGGTCACCTCGATGCGGATCGTGCGCTCTCCCGCCCGCACCTCGACCGGTCGTGCCGCACGCACCGGCTCGTCGCCCGTCGTGAAGAGCTCGAAACGGATGTGCTCGCGCGGCACGCCCACGTCGGCGAGCACCTCGCGGCACAGGTCGACGAGCGAGAGTGGGCCGCAGAGGAACCACTCGTCGACATCGGTCGGGTCGATCAGCATCCGCAGGATCGTGCGCAGCTTCTCCTCGTCGATGCGTCCGGACAGCACCGGCGCGGTGCGCTGCTCGCGCGAGAGCACATGGTGCAGCGTCAGCCGTGTCGGGTACCGGTCCTTCAGATCGGCAAGGTCTTCGAGGAACATCACGTCGAGCGTCGAGCGATTCGTGTACAACAGCGTGAAGCGCGAGGTCTCCGAGCGGGTCAGCACGGTGTGCGCGAGTGCCATCAGCGGCGTGATGCCCGAGCCTGCGGCGATGCCGACGACATGGCGGTGATCGAGGTCGTCGAGGCCCGAGGTGAAGGTGCCCTGCGGGCTCATCACGTCGATCTCGAACCCCGGATGCAACCCCGTCTGCGCCCAGGTGGAGAACAGCCCGCCCTCGTCGCGCTTCACGGCGACGCTGAGGCGGGTCGGCACGCCCGCGGCGATCTGCTCCGCCGTGCGGTGCTCGGGGGCGCGGCACAGCGAGTACGACCTGCGCACCTCGGTGCCCTCGAGGGTGGTGCGCAGGGCCACGTACTGGCCGGGCAGGTGGTCGTACTCGTCGGCGAGCTCGGCGGGAACGGCGAAGGTCACCTCGACCGCGTCGTCGGTGAGCGGCCGCACCTCCTCGACGGACAGCGTGTGGAAACGGGCCCGTTTCCTGGTCGCCGCCGTGGCGGGACGTGGGGCGGATGCGGGGGCCACCGCACCGGACGGAGCGAACAGCGACATCAGTGCACCTTGAAGTGGTCGAAGGGCTCGAGACAGGCGCGGCATTCGAACAGCGCCTTGCACGAGGTGGATCCGAAACGCGACACCTCGCGGGTGTCCAGTGAGCCGCAGCGCGGGCATCGCACGCTGATCGCCAGCCGGATCGGGCCGGAGGAGATCGCCGCCCGTCCGCTCGGGGGAGCGATGCCGTACTGAGACAGCTTCTGCTTGCCGGCATCCGACATCCAGTCCGTCGTCCAGGCGGGGGAGAGGACGAGGCGCACGTCGACGTTCTCGTAGCCGGCCGCGGTCAGGGCGAGGATGACGTCGTCGCGGATCGTGTCCATCGCCGGGCATCCGCTGTAGGTCGGGGTGATGTCGACCACGACGGTGTCGCCCTGCACGGTGACCGCCCGCAGCACCCCGAGGTCCTCGATCGTGAGCACCGGCACCTCGGGATCGGCCACGGCCGCCGCGATCCGCCAGGCGGCGGTGTGGGACTCGGTCCGCAGAGCCCGCTCCGCCCCCAGAGCCCGCTCCGCCCCCAGAGCCCGCTCCGGCCCCTGAGCCCGCTCCGGCCCCTGAGCTTGACGAAGGGTCACCACGATGCCCCCGGATGCCGTCGCGCGAGCACCTGCATCTCGGCGAGGAGATGTCCGAGCGGTGTCGCGTGGTGGCCGCGCCGTCCACCGGCCGATGATGCCGCGACGGCGGGTGTCGTCAGCTCCGCGTCGGCGAAGACCGTGTCGACGACCGCGTCGAAACCGGGACGGAGCGTCGAGGGCCGTGCCGCGGCGTCGCCGAGGCGCTCGATCAGGGGTTCGTCGCGGAAGAGCTCGTCGACGTACGGCCAGACATCGCCGAGCGCCCGGACGATCCGCCGCCTCGACTCGTCGGTGCCCCCGGCCAGGCGCAGCACCCACTGCACGGAGTGGTCGCGGTGGTAGTCGACCTCTTTGAGCGACTTCTCGGCGATCGCCGCGAACGTCCGATCGGTGCTCGCGCGCAGAGCCGCGTAGAGCTCGAACATGTAGGTCGACACGACGAACTGGCGCGCGATCGTCTGCGCGAAGTCTCCGTTGGGCTGCTCGACGATCCAGGCGCTGCGGAACTCCGGCTCGTCACGGAAGTAGGCGAGATCGTCTTCGGAGCGTCCGTCGTAGGTGCCGGCGAAGTGCAGGAAGGAGCGTGCGTGGCCCAGCAGGTCGAGGGCGATGTTGCCGAGGGCGACGTCTTCCTCCAGCTCGGGGGCGCGGGCGATCCACTCGCCGAGCTGCTGGGAGAGGATCAGGGCGTCGTCGCCGAGCCACAGCGCGTACTCGGCGATGTCGGCGGATGCGGCGGCGGAGCCGGTTCCGGTGATCTCGTCGCTCAGTCGCAGCTCGTCGACCGAGACGTCGCCGTGCAGGTCGGCATCGTCGAGGGGGCCCTGAGCCTGTCGAAGCGTCACAGGTGCGGCACCCCTTCGGAGGCCGTGTAGTACACGGCGTGCCGATAGTTCTTGCCTGCGGGGCTCTCGAAGTAGGCGCCCTTGGCATCGGGGTCGCTGGTCGTGATCGCCTCGGCGGGAACGGCCCAGATCGACACGCCTTCGCCACGACGCGTGTAGAGGTCGCGGGCGTTGCGGATCGCCAGGTCGGCATCCGGAGCATGCAGCGATCCGACGTGCACGTGGCTCAGACCGCGGTTCGCGCGCACGAAGACCTCCCAGAGGGGCCAGGGCTCGCGCTCGTCGGCTCCCGGGGTCGCCATCACGCCACGACTCCGACCGGCCTCTGAGCCCGACGGAGGGACTGCTTGCGGGCGTACTCGGCGGCGGCCTCGCGCACCCACGCGCCGTCTTCGTGCGCCGTGCGACGACGCTCCAGACGCTCGGCGTTGCAGGGCCCATTGCCGCGGAGCACCTCGAAGAACTCGTCCCAGTCGATCTCGCCGATCACGTACTGTCCGGTCTCCTCGTCGAGGCGCAGATCGGGATCGGGAAGGGTGACGCCGAGGATCTCCGCCTGCGGCACGAGCATTCCGACGAAGCGCTGGCGCAGCTCGTCGTTGGTGAAGCGCTTGATCTTCCACTTCATGGACTGCGCGGAGTTCGGGGACTGGTCGTCCGGCGGGCCGAACATCGCCAGACTCGGCCAGTACCAGCGGTTCACGGCATCCTGTGCCATCTGCTTCTGCTCGTCGGTGCCCTGCATGAGCGAGAGCAGGATCTCGAATCCCTGCCGCTGGTGGAACGACTCCTCCTTGCAGACGCGCACCATCGCGCGGCCGTACGGGCCGTACGAGGCACGGCACAGCGGCACCTGGTTCACGATCGCCGCGCCGTCGACGAGCCATCCGATCGCGCCCATGTCGGCCCAGGTCGGGGTGGGGTAGTTGAAGATCGACGAGTACTTGGCCCTGCCGCTGATGAGCTGGTCCATCATCTCGTCGCGGGTGATGCCGAGGGTCTGGGCGGCGGAGTAGAGGTAGAGCCCGTGGCCGGCTTCGTCCTGCACCTTGGCCATGAGGATCGCCTTGCGCTTGAGGCTCGGGGCGCGGCTGATCCAGTTGCCCTCCGGCTGCATGCCGATGATCTCGGAGTGCGCATGCTGCGAGATCTGACGGATCAGCGTCTTGCGGTAGGCGTCGGGCATCCAGTCGCGCGGCTCGATGCGCTGTTCGTTCGCGATGAGCTCGTCGAACAGGCGCTCCTCGTCGGAGATCTGGTCATCGGCGGACTCTCCCGTGATGAGGGAGAGATCTGCGGGGCTTGTCATCATCGACTCCTCGGTATCCGACCTGCTTTACTGACCGGTCGTTAGGTAATTCTGACACGAGGGTCGTCGGCGCGCAAGGCGGGGCGCTCAGCGCGAGCGCGAGACGAGGTCGAGAAGTGCGCGGCCGTAGGCCTCGGACGGATCCGGATGCTCGAATCGCAGGGTCGAGCCCGCGATCTCGACCTCGACGACGAAGGCGTCGGAGAGGCGCGTCAGCGAGCGGAACGTGCCGCGCAGGAGCTCGCGCAGCTGATCCTCCCGCGGAAGCCAGACGGCGTCCGCCAGCGTGACCGCATCGAGGGCCCACTCCGTCGTGCCGTTGAACGCGAGGTCGGTTCCGCTGGGCGTCTGGCGGGCCTCGATCGTCATCCCGCTGACCGTGAACACGTCGGCCTCGGCCTCGAGCTCCACCTCGTCCGGGAGGTCGAGCTGAAAGCGATCGCCCTCCGCCGGGTGCCACACGAGGCCGGCGTCGCGCAGGGATACGGCCAGTTCTCGGGTGATCATCTCTCCACGCTAGACGACGTGGTCGGGCCCGGGCGCGGATCGGGCTGTGGAGGGAGGGGGCCGGGTGTCGGACGCATCGGGCAGAGTGGAGGCATGACCTCCCCCACCCCCGTCGACACCCGCGACGCCGCTCTCGGAGCGCTGCGCGAGCTCGTCGGCCGCCCTGACGCCGACTTCCACGATGGTCAGTACGAGGCGATCGAGGCGCTCGTCGAGGGCCGGCGTCGGGCTCTCGTGGTGCAGCGCACGGGGTGGGGCAAGTCCGCCGTCTACTTCGTCGCGACCCTGCTGCTGCGACGACAGGGGGCGGGGCCGACCGTGCTCGTCTCGCCGCTGCTCGCTCTGATGCGCGATCAGATCGCCGCCGCCGAGCGGGCCGGCGTGCGCGCCGTGGCGATCAACTCGACCAACGCGCACGAGTGGTCCGAGGTGATGCAGCAGCTCGACCGCGACGAGGTCGACGTGCTGCTGGTGTCTCCGGAGCGACTCAACAACCCCGCGTTCCGTGAGCAGCAGCTGCCCGCTCTCGTGCGACGGATCGGCATGCTGGTGGTCGACGAGGCGCACTGCATCAGCGATTGGGGGCATGACTTCCGCCCCGACTATCGGCGGCTGCGCGATCTGATCGAGCAGATGCCCGTCGCGGTGCCCGTTCTCGCGACGACCGCCACGGCCAACAGTCGGGTCGTCGCCGATGTCGCCGAGCAGCTCGGCACGGGCGCCGCGGAGGAATCCGGTGATGGCCCCGAAGTGCTGACGATCAGAGGCCCGCTGGCCCGCACCTCGCTGCGGCTCGGAGTGCTGCGCCTGCGTGATTCGGCGAGCCGCCTCGCCTGGCTGCTGAGCCACATCGACGACCTGCCCGGCTCGGGCATCATCTACACGCTGACGGTCGCCGCGGCCGTCGACACCGCGCGGCTGCTGCGCGAGCACGGGCACGAGGTGCGCGCCTACACGGGCCAGACCGACACCGACGAGCGCGCGGAGTCCGAGGGGATGCTGAAGCGCAACGAGGTCAAGGCTCTCGTCGCGACGAGTGCTCTCGGCATGGGGTTCGACAAGCCCGACCTCGGCTTCGTGCTGCACCTCGGCGCACCGTCGTCACCGGTCGCGTACTACCAGCAGGTCGGTCGTGCGGGGCGCGCGAGCGAGAGCGCCGACGTCCTGCTGCTGCCCGGCGTCGAAGACCGCGACATCTGGCACTACTTCGCGACGGCGTCGATGCCCGACCGCGAGCGGGCCGAGCGCGTGATCGACGCGCTGGGCGATCAGCCGATCTCGACGCCGGCGCTCGAGGCGATGGTCGACATCCGGCGCACGCCGCTCGAGCTGCTGCTCAAGGTGCTCGACGTCGACGGAGCGGTGCGACGGGTGCAGGGAGGGTGGATCGCGACCGGGGAGCCGTGGGTCTACGACGCCGAGCGTTATGAGCGCATCGCGGCCGAACGCCGTGCCGAGCAGCAGCACATGATCGACTACGAGCAGACCGACGGATGCCGGATGGAGTTCCTCCAGAGATCCCTCGATGACGACACCGCCGCGCCGTGCGGTCGGTGCGACAACTGCGCGGGGGTGTGGTTCCCGAGCGAGATCGGCGAGTCCGCGACCACGCAGGCGGCGCACTCGCTCGACCGGGTCGGTGTGCCGGTCGAACCTCGTCGTGCCTGGCCGACCGGGGCCGATCGGCTCGACGTCCCCGTCAAGGGACGCATCCCCGCCGGCGAGCAGGCGGGGGAAGGGCGTGCCCTCGCACGTCTGACCGACCTCGGCTGGGGCGGCACCCTGCGGGAGCTCTTCGCGGCGGGAACCCCTGATGCGCCCGTCACCCCGCAGGTTCTCGGCGGATGCGTGCGGGTCCTCACCGAGTGGGGGTGGGCGCAGCGCCCCGTCGCGGTGGTCGCGATGCCGTCACGGTCGCATCCGCTGCTCGTGGACTCGCTCGCCCGCGGGATCGCCGAGATCGGCCGACTTCCCTACCTCGGCGCGCTCGATCCGGTGAACGGCGGACCGACCGGTCAGCCGGGCGGCAACAGCGTCTTCCGTCTCGCCGGTCTGTGGGACAGGTTCAGCGCGAAGGGTCTCGACATCCCCGACGGCCCCGTCCTCCTCGTCGACGACCTGGCCGACAGCCGGTGGACTCTGACCATCGCCGCCCGCACGCTGCGTCAGGCCGGTGCCACGGAGGTGCTCCCGTTCGTCCTCGCGCTCCGCGGCTGATCACCTCTACGCGATATCGCGTAGAGGCGATTCTCCCTCAGCGCAGGTCGTACACGCGCTTGTACTTGCCCTCGCTCCGAGGGAGCGTGCCCGGCTCCTCGACCTCGACGTCGACGCTGGTGCCGATGTGCATCTTGATCCGGTGGGTGAGCACCGCTGCGGCGGCCTCGCACTCCTCGGCGCTCAACGACGGGTGTCGCTCGATGCGCACGGTCATCGTGTCGAGCTGACCGGCACGATGCAGCTCGAGCACGAAGTGCGGCGTCAGGGTCTCGATGCCCATCACGAGTTCCTCGATCTGCGTGGGGAAGAGATTCACGCCGCGCAGGATGATCATGTCGTCGTTGCGCCCGGTGATCTTCTCCATGCGCCGGAGCGCCGGGTAGGTCGTGCCCGGGAGAAGCCGTGTGAGATCCCGCGTCCGGTATCGGATGACGGGGAACGCCTCCTTGGTGAGCGAGGTGAAGACCAGCTCGCCGAGTTCGCCGTCCGCCAGCCGCCCGCCGGTGTCGCCGTCGATGATCTCGGGCAGGAAGTGGTCCTCCCAGATGTGCGGACCGTCTTTCGTGAGCACGCTCTCGCTCGCGACACCGGGTCCCATCACCTCGCTGAGACCGTAGATGTCGACCGCATCGATGTGCAGTCGACGCTCGATCTCGCGACGCATCTCGTTCGTCCAGGGCTCGGCGCCCAGCACCGCCACCCGCAGCGACGTCGTGGTCGGGTCGATCCCGGCCGCCTCCATCGCATCCGCGATCGTGAGCAGGTAGCTGGGGGTGCACAGGATGGCATCCGGTTCGAAATCCCGGATCAGCTGCACCTGTCGTGCGGTCTGCCCTCCCGACACGGGGATCGCCGTGGCGCCGAGCCGTTCGATGCCGGCGTGCGCCCCGAGTCCTCCGGTGAAGAGCCCGTATCCGTAGGCGTTGTGCACCTTCATCCCCGCCCGGATCCCCGCCGCGTGCAGCGACCTCGCGACCAGGTCGCCCCAGCGGTCGAGGTCGCCCTCGGTGTAGCCGACCACGGTCGGACGCCCCGTCGTGCCGGACGACGCGTGGATGCGCCGGACATCGGGCAGGGGGACGGCGAACATCCCGAAGGGGTAGCTCTCGCGCAGGTCCGCCTTGGTGGTGAAGGGCAGCTTCTGCACGTCGTCGAGCGTGCGGATGTCGTCGGGGTGCACGCCGTGCTCGGCGAACTTCCGGCGATAAGTCGGCACGTTCTCCCACGCGTGGTGCACGGTCCACTGCAGACGCTCCAGCTGCAGACGGGCGAGCTGATCGGGCGAATGCAGTTCGGGTTCGGTTCCGATGTCGGCACGGGTAGCGGTCATCGTCGACTCCTTCGTCGTGAACAGGGGGGTGAACGCGGGGGTGCTCAGGCGGGATGCGAGCGGTTCGTCGTCAGTGAGCGGCCCCGCACCTCGGCGACCACGTCTCCGGAGTCATCGGTGACGGTGACATCGTAGAGCCCGTTGCGGCCGCTCACGACCCGGCGCACGGCATGTGCGGTCAGCCGCTGCCCTGCGGCCGTCGACTTCAGGAAGGCGATGTCGGCGCCGCCGGCGACGGTGACCCGCTCATCCTCGTTGCAGGCGATCGCGAAGGCGGTGTCGGCGAGAGTGAACACCAGACCGCCGTGCGTGATCGCGAAGCCGTTGAGCATGTCGTCGCGCACCGTCATCGACACGACGGCTTCTCCCGGCACGTCGAGCTCGATGACCATGCCGAGCATGGCCGAGGCGGCATCGCGCTGCATCATGGGCCTCATGCTGCCGCGACCTCGGTGGCGTCGTCCTTGGTGACGAGGGTCAGCACGTCGTAGGTCGCGACGAGCTCGTCGCTCTGGTTGCGGATCACGGCGTCCCAGCGCACCTCGCCGTACCCGTCGGTCTCGCGGGGAGTGATCTGCTTGGCGGTGAGCTCGACGCGGATCGTGTCGCCCGGGGAGACGGGGGTGATGAACCGCAGGTTCTCGAGCCCGTAGTTGGCGAGCACGGGGCCGGGCTCCGGGTCGACGAACAGGCCGGCCGCCCAGGAGACGAGCAGGTAGCCGTGGGCGACCCGACCGGGGAAGAACGGGTTGGCGGCGGCGGCCGCCTCATCCATGTGCGCGTAGAACGTGTCGCCGGTGAAGTGCGCGAAGGTCTCGATGTCGGCGAGCGTCACCTCGCGCGACGCGGACACGATCTGATCGCCGATGCGGAGCTCTGCGAGCGACTTGCGGAACGGATGCCGGCCGTCGCTGCGCGCGGCGGCCCCGGCGTGCCACACGCCGGTCAGCGCGGTGAGCATGTCGGGTGAGCCCTGCACGGCGGTGCGCTGCATGTGGTGGAGCACCGCGCGGATGCCGCCGAGCTCCTCGCTGCCGCCGGCCCGGCCGGGTCCTCCGTGCACGAGGGTGGGGAGCGGGGAGCCGTGACCGGTCGACGATCGCGCGTCGTCGCGGTCGAGCAGCAGCATCCGGCCGTTGAAAGGCGCGATGCGCGCGGCCAGCTCCACAGCCTGCACCGGGTCGTGGGTCGCGATGCTCGTGACGAGTGAGCCTCCGCCCCTCGCGACGAGCGCCGCGGCGTCGGCGGTGGTGTCGTAGGTGATCAGCGAGGACACCGGACCGAACGCCTCGATCGAGTGCGCGGCCTCGGATCCCGAGTCGTCGAAATGCAGCAGCACCGGCGAGACGAACGCGCCATGGGGGGAGGGGCCTGTGCTGCCGTCGGCGAGGCGCACATCCGGGACATCGGTGGTGCCGACGACGATCCGCCCGCCGCCCGTCTGCAGTCTCTGCACCTGGCGAAGCACCTCGTCGCGCTGCGCGGTCGAGGCGAGAGGGCCCATCGTGACGCCCTCGGCGCGTGGGTCGCCGAGCACGGTCTTCTCGGCGATGCGCGCCTGTACGGCCGCGATCACGGCGTCCGCCGAGCCCGCGGGCACGATCGCGCGGCGGATCGCCGTGCACTTCTGGCCGGCCTTGGTCGTCATCTCCGTGACGAGCTGGCGCACGTAGGCGTCGAACTCGGGCGTCCCCTCGACGGCGTCGGTGCCCAGTACCGACGCGTTGATCGAGTCGGTCTCGGCGGTGAAGCGCACTCCTCCGACCTGCACGGCGGGGTGGGCCTTGAGGCTCTCCGCCGTCGACGCGCTGCCGGTGAAGCCGACGATGTCGCCGAGTCGCAGGTTCTCGAACAGCTCGGGAACGCTTCCGCTGACGAGCTGGAGAGACCCTTCGGGCAGCAGTCCGGACTCGACGAGGATGCGCACCATCGCCTCCGCCAGGTACCCCGTCGGGGTGGCGGGCTTCACCAGCGTGGGCATGCCGGCGAGGAACGCCGGAGCGAACTTCTCGAGCGATCCCCACACGGGGAAGTTGAACGCGTTGATCTGCACCGCGACGCCGGGCAGCGTCGTGTAGACGTGACGACCGAGGAAGGATCCGTCCTTCGAGAGCGGCTCGACCGGACCGTCGACGTGCACGCGGCTGTTGGGCAGCTCGCGCCGTCCCTTTCCGGAGTAAGAGAACAGCACGCCGATTCCGCCGTCGATGTCGACCCACGAGTCGTTCTTCGTGGCGCCCGTGCGGGACGACAGCGCATACAGCTCGTCCTTGCGTTCGGTGAGCGCGAGCGCGAACTGCTTCAGCAGCACCGCACGCTGGTGGAAGGTGAGAGCGCCGAGGCTTCTCTGCCCCACCGAACGCGCGTGCTCCAGCGCCCCGGCGAGGTCGAGGCCGTCGGTGGAGACGTGTGCGACGACGTCGCCGGTGGACGCATCGCGCACCTCGGTGGAACGCTCGGGGGACGACGGCGTCCACCACTCGCCCTGGACATAGCTCGGCAGATACTCGGTCATCTCTCCTCGTTCCATGCGTAGAACCCTTCGCCGCTCTTGCGGCCGAGCTTTCCCTCGGCGACCAGGCGCCGCAGGAGGTCCGGCGGAGCGAAGCGTGCGCCGAGCGTGCGCTCCAGCTCCTCGGCTATCCCCAGGCGCACATCGAGGCCGACCACGTCGGTCGTGCGCAGGGGGCCCATCGGATGCCGGTATCCGAGCGTCATCGCCGCGTCGATGTCGGCTGCCGAGGCGACGCCCTCCTCGAGCATCCTGATCGCCTCGAGGCCGAGCATCACGCCCAGTCGGGACGAGGCGAAGCCCGGCGAGTCGCTCACGACGATCGGTGTCTTGCCGAGAGCGCTCACCCATCCGGTCGCGCTGTCGACGATCGCCGTCTCGGTCCGGCCGCCGCGCACGATCTCGACGAGCGCCGACGCCGGCACGGGGTTGAAGAAGTGCAGACCGAGGAAGCGCTCGGGGCGCAGCCGATCCGCAGCCAGATCGTCGATCGAGATCGATGAGGTGTTGCTCGCCAGCGTCGCGTGAGCCGGCATCGCCATTTCGGCGCGACCGAGGGCGTCGTCCTTGAGGGCACGGTCCTCCGGCACCGCCTCGATCACGAGGTCGGCCGCGGCGAACGCCGCGATGTCGGTACCGGTCGTGAGCCGGTCGGCGAGCTCTGCCGCATCCAGAGCGGAGTCGCGTTCGACGGATCTGCGGATGCTGTCGCCGATGCGCGTCAGGGCGGCGTCAGCGCTCGCCGCGTCACGCTCGACCACGCTCACGTGCGAACCCGCGAGCAGAAACGCATGCGCGATGCCGGCGCCCATGCGCCCGCCGCCCAGCACGCCGACGTGCGCCGGTGCGACGTGGGCGCGCTTCGTCTCGCTCCGCTCGCTCAGCGGGCGGGTGGGGTCGGTGTGCTCGCTCAGCGGGCGGGTGGTCTCGCTCATCGGGTCTTCCTCTCGAGGAATGCGGTCATCCGGCGGTGCTTCTCCGGCGAGTCGAACAGCTCGGCCTGCAGCTCGAGTTCGATCGCCGGGTGCTGCGCTCGAGGGGTGCGCAGGGCCCGCTTCGTGTACTGGGTCGCCAGTGGATCGTTCGCTGCGATGCGATCGACGATCCCGTGAGCTGTGGCGAGCAGCTCGTCGGCCGGATGCACCGACGAGACCAGGCCCCAGCGCAGCGCCTCCTCGGCGTCGAGCGCTCGACCGGTGAGCAGCAGTTCGCCGGCTCGCGCCTCGCCGACGATCTCGGGCAGGCGCCACGTGGCGCCTGCCGCCGCGATGATCCCGAGTCCGGTCTCGGGGTTGCCGATGCGGAGGGACGGCGTGGCGATGCGGATGTCCGCGGCGTAGGCGAGCTCGGCCCCGCCGCCGAGGGCGTAGCCGTCGATCGCGGCGACCACGGGCATCGGCAGCTCATGGATGCGGATGAACACGGTCGCGTTGATGCCGCGCCTGGCGTCGTCGGCGGTGCGGTCGCGCAGCTGTGCGATGTCGGCGCCGGCGGCGAAGACACCGCCCGATCCCGCGAGGATCAGCGTGCGCGGAGCATCCTCGAGCATCGCGCACAGCCCGTGCAGCGCGTCGACCGTCGCCTGGTCGATGGCGTTGCGCTTCTCGGGGCGGTCCAGCGTCGCGACGATCCGGTCCTCCTGCTCCTCGATGTGCAGGGTCACGTCAGGCGCTCGACGATCATGGCGGTGCCCTGCCCGACGCCCACGCACATCGTGGCGAGTCCGTAGCGTGCGTTCTCGCGCTCGAGCCGTCCGAGAAGCGTCACGATCAGTCGCGAGCCGCTGGATCCCAGCGGATGGCCGAGCGCGATGGCGCCACCGTCGGCGTTGACGATCGCCGGGTCGAGTCCCAGGCGGCGGATGCAGGCGAGGGACTGCGAGGCGAAGGCCTCGTTCAGCTCGACGGCGCCGAGGTCGCCGATCTGCAGCCCCGCCTTGGCGAGCACCTTCTGGGTGGCGGGCACCGGGCCCAGACCCATGATCTCGGGAGCGAGCGCGGCTGTCGCGGATGCCACGATGCGCGCACGCGGGCGCAGTCCGTGCCGTTCGACGGCCTCGGCGCTCGCAACGACGATCGCGGACGATCCGTCGTTCAGCGAACTGGAGTTCCCGGCGGTGACGACCTCGCCGCCGGCGACGACCGCACGCAGCCCCGCGAGTGCGTCGAGGGTGGTGTCCCGTCGAGGACCCTCGTCGGTCTCGACGAGCCCCCGGTTCGTCTCGACTCCCACGATCTCGGCGGCGAAGCGCCCGGCATCGATCGCGGCGATCGCCCGCTCGTGGCTCTGCAGAGCGAAAGCGTCGGCATCCGCCCGACTGATCGCATCGACGCGCGCGACCTCCTCCGCCGTCTCCGGCATCGAGAACGTCGCCTTGTCGCGCGCGCTCAGCCGGGGGTTCGTGAAGCGCCAGCCGATCGACGTGTCGAACGCGGCACCGGGCCGTGCCCATGCCCGGTCGGGCTTCGCCTGCACCCAGGGCGCACGGGTCATGGATTCGACGCCGCCAGCGATGACGAGGTCGGCGTCTCCTGCGCGCACGGCGTTCGCGGCGAGGGCGATGGCCGACATCCCCGAGGCGCAGAGGCGGTTGACGGTCAGGCCGGGGATCGAGTCGGGGAGACCCGCGAGCAGCACGGCCATGCGCGCCACGTTGCGGTTGTCCTCGCCCGCCTGGTTCGCAGCGCCGAGGATCACCTCGTCGATCTCCTCGACGGGAAGGCCGGACCGGCGGGCGGTCTCACCCACCACCAGGGCTGCGAGGTCGTCGGGGCGGACGGACGCGAGTGCCCCTCCGTAGCGCCCGACGGGGGTGCGGACGCCATCGACGAGATAGGCCTCGGACATCATCATCCTCTCGATCACCGACGCTGGCGATAATTTCAGACCGATCGGTCAGGAATACGATCTCAGATCGGGAGGCGAATGGCAACTCCGCAGGAATGACAGACTTGGCGCATGTCGCAGCCCCGATCCGATGCACCGGCCCCCCGACGCGGCCGGCCCGGCTACGACCGTGAGCAGGTGCTCGCGGTCGCGGTCAAGGTGTTCAACGAGCAGGGCTACGACGCGACCAGCGTCGCCGACCTCAGTGCCACTCTGGGATTGACGAAGTCCGCGCTCTATCACCACTTCGACTCCAAGTCGGCGATCCTCGAGCTCGCCCTGAACGACGCGCTCGACGCTCTCGAGGCCGTCGTGGACGACGCGACCGCCCGGCATCCGCTCGCCTCCGACCGTCTGCGATCGATCATCCGCGGGGCCGTGCGCGTGCTCACCGAGAAGCTCCCCTCGGTGACGCTGCTGCTGCGGGTGCGTGGCAACGGCGACGTCGAGACGGCCGCGCTGGTGCGCCGCCGCGCGTTCGACCAGCGGGTCACCGCGATCGTCTCCGAGGCTCAGGCCGAGGGGCTCATCCGCGATGACGTGGATGCCGCGGTCGCGACGAGGCTGATCTTCGGCATGATCAACTCCGTGGTCGAGTGGTACCGGCCCGGTGGCTCCGTGGATCCCGACGAGCTGGGTGAGGACATCCTCCGGGTGAGCCTCGACGGACTGCAGTCGCGCTGAGAAGGGCGCGCGACCGGGCGTGAACGACCGGGCGCGTCGATCCCCACTCGCGAGAACTGTTGCGGGCGGTGTCGGGCAGGAGCATATTCGACAGTGACGAATGCCTTTCCGATATCGCGAAAGTTCGCCGCCGCAGAGATCAAGGGAGATCGAACGATGAAGAAGCTCATCAACAACCCCGCCGATGTGCTGGTCGAATCGCTGCGGGGCGTCGCCCTCGCGCATCCGGAGCTGTCGGTCGACCACGAGACCCAGGTGATCACGCGGGCGACGCCCAAGGCGCAGGGCAAGGTGGCGGTGGTGTCGGGAGGCGGATCCGGACATGAGCCCCTGCACGGCGGCTACGTCGGCGTCGGGATGCTCGATGCGGCCGTGGCCGGCGAGGTCTTCACCTCGCCCACCCCCGACCGCGTGCAGGCCGCGACCAAAGCGGTCGATCGGGGCGCCGGCGTGCTGCACATCGTGAAGAACTACACCGGAGACGTGCTGAACTTCGAGATGGCCGCGGAGCTCGCAGCGATGGAGGGGATCGAGGTCGGCACCGTGATCGTCGACGATGACGTCGCCGTGCAGGACTCCCTGTACACGGCAGGGCGCCGTGGGGTGGGGCTCACCGTGCTGCTCGAGAAGCTCGTCGGCGCAGCGGCCGAAGAGGGTCAGGATCTCGCCTCGGTGGTCGAGCTCGCGCAGCGGATCGTCGGGCAGGGGCGCTCGATGGGCATGGCACTCACGAGCTGCACCGTGCCCGCGGCGGGCAAGCCCACGTTCGATCTTCCGGACGACCAGATGGAGATCGGCATCGGCATCCACGGCGAGCCGGGCCGACACCGGGAGCCCCTGGCTCCGGCGTCCGAGATCGCCCGCCAGCTCGTCGAGCCGATCCTGGCGGATCTCGACGCGGCGGGACCCGCGATCGTGATGCTCAACGGCATGGGCGGATCGCCCCTGATCGAGCTGTACCTGATGTACGGCGAGGTCGTGCCGCTGCTCGAGAAGGCCGGCGTGCAGATCGCCAGAAATCTGGTCGGGAACTACATCACCTCGCTCGACATGGCCGGGTGCTCGCTCACCGTGCTCACAGCCGATGACGAGCTGCTGCGACTGTGGGACGCGCCCGTGAACACCCCCGGTCTGCGGTGGGGCGCCTGATGGCGGCGCTCGGTCCGGCTGAGCTGTCGGCCTGGATGCACGGGTTCCGCGACGTGATCGTCGAGAAGAAGGAGTGGCTCACCGAGCTCGACTCCGCGATCGGTGACGCCGACCACGGCGCGAACATGTCGAGAGGTATGGATGCGGTGGTCGCGAAGCTCGACGCGGGCGTGCCCGACACGGTCGACGAGCTGCTCAAGACGGTCGGCATGACCCTGGTGAGCTCGGTCGGCGGCGCGAGCGGCCCGCTGTACGGGACCCTCTTCCTGCGGATGGGAGTGGCCGCGGGGCCCGTGACCGCGCTCGACGCTCCGGCTCTGGCGGCGTCGCTGCGGGCCGGGCTCGACGGGATCGTCGCCCGCGGCAAGGCCGAGGTGGGCGACAAGACGATGATCGACGCCATGGCTCCGGCGGTCGATGCCTTCGATGCCGAGGTCGCCGGCGGTGCGGATCTCGGTGAGGCCACGGCGGTGGCGGCGCGGGCCGCGGCTTCCGGTCGCGACGCCACCGAGCCCCTCGTCGCCCGCAAGGGACGCGCGAGCTACCTGGGCGAGCGCAGCGCCGGTCACCTCGACCCCGGCGCCGCATCGACCACGCTGCTGTTCGAGGCGCTCGCGCGGGCCACCGCGGAGACCGCCTCACCCGCCGCGGAATCGTCCTGATGATCGGCATCGTCGCCGTCTCCCACAGCGCTCGACTCGGGGAGGCGGCGCTCGAGCTCGCCCTGCAGATGGTGCAGGGCGGGGGAGTGCGCGTGCGGGTCGCCGCCGGCGCAGGAGCGGATGCCGACGGCACGCCCATCCTCGGGACGGATGCGGTCGCGGTGGCCGCGGCGATCGACGAACTCGCAGCCGACTGCGACGGCGTGCTCGTGTTGATGGACCTGGGCTCCGCGGTGCTCAGCGCGGAGCTCGCACTCGAGCTCCGGCTGAGCGACGTGCCGGTGCGCCTGGCGCCGGCCCCGTTCGTGGAGGGGCTGCTCGCCGCCGTCGTGTCTGCGGCGGCCGGCGGCTCGCTCGATCTGGTCGCCGCAGAGGCCTCGGCGGCGTTGGGTGCGAAGACAGGGCAGCTCGGAGTCCCGGAGGCCGAGTCGACGCCAGGAGAGGCCGTCTCGACCGGGCGGCATCCCGACGCGGTGACGCGCGTGGTGGTGGTGCGCAATCCTCTCGGCATCCACGCTCGTCCCGCCGCCCTGATCGCCGAGGCGTCGGTCGGGGCGGATGTGCGGCTTCGCCGGCTGCCCGACGGGCCCGACGCGTCGGCGGCGAGTCTGTCTCGCATGCTCATCCTCGGCGCCGCGCAGGGCGACGAGGTCGAGCTCTCGGCGAGCGGGGTCGGGTCCGAGACCGTGCTCGAGTGCGTGGCGGCCCTGTTCGATGACGGGTTCGGGGAGGGGACCGCCAGTCCGCCGGCCTCGGCGGGCCCGCCGGGTGAGGCGGGCCCGGCGGGTCAGGCGGGCCCGGCGGCCGCGGCGGGTGTACCGGCCCCGAACGCCGCCGAGCGCGCATCCGAGGTGGCCCCGGTGCTCGCCGGCACCGTGCTGCGCGGTCGAGGGGTCAGCGGCGGTCGAGTCGCCGCGCCGGTGGTTCTCCTCGGACCACCGCTCGGCGAGCCCGATCCCGACGTCGTCGTCGCTGCCGCCGATCGGGAGCGCGAGGTGTCGGCGATCGAGTGGGCGTCCGTGGCGGTCGCGGATCAGCTGCGCGGACGCACTGCACGGGCGACCGGACAGGCGCGCGCGATCCTCGACGCGTCGCGTCTTCTCGCCTCCGACCCGGAACTGGTCGGTGACGCGTCGCTGCGGGTCCGCACGAAGGGGCTCTCTGCGGCGCGTGCCGTGTGGGAGACCGCGGTCGCGCACGAGAAGGGGCTGACCGCCCTCGGGGGTCGGATGGCCGAGCGCGCCGCCGACATCCGCGACATCCGGGATCGCCTCATCGCCGAGATCCTCGAGATCGATGTGCCCGGAGTCCCCGACCGCGACGAGCCGTTCGCCCTGGTCGCGGTCGATCTCGCGCCCGCCGATGCGGCGGCGCTCGACGGCGGCAACTGCGTCGCTCTCGTGACCGAGAGAGGCGGGCCCACCTCGCACACCGCGATCATCGCCCGCTCTCTCGGGATCCCCGCCGTGGTCGGGGTCGCCGGGGCGACGGGCATCGTGCCCGGCGTCACCGCGCTCGTCGACGGCGATCGCGGGACCGTCGAGATCGCCCCCGACGCGGCGACGGTCGCGGCGGCGGAGGCGGCGGCCGTCGCGGCGCCGTTCCGCGGCGAAGGCGTGCTGGCCGACGGGCGACGCATCGCCCTGCTCGCCAACGTCGGCGGCGCGGCGGATGCGGTCACCGCCGTGGCATCCGGAGCCGAGGGCGTCGGGCTCTTCCGCACCGAGTTCTGCTTCCTCGACCGGGTCGACGCGCCGTCGATCGACGAGCAGGTCGCCGCCTATCGCGGTGTGTTCGCGGCCTTCCGCGGTCGCCGGGTCGTCGTGCGCACGCTCGATGCGGGCAGCGACAAGCCGCTGCCCTTCGCGAACGCGGATGCCGAGGACAATCCCGCGCTGGGGATCCGCGGCCTGCGGATCTCTCGTCGCTCGCCCGCGTTGCTCGACGAGCAACTGCATGCGTTGGCGAGGGCGGCCGAGGCGGAGTCCGCGGTCGTCGAGGTGATGGCGCCGATGGTGGCGACGGTCGAGGAGGCCCGCGCCTTCGCCGAGAGTGCCCGCGCTGCAGGGCTCATGACGGTCGGCATCATGGTCGAGACTCCGTCGGCGGCGCTGCTCGCCTCCGAGATGCTCGAGGTCGTCGACTTCGTCAGCATCGGCACCAACGACCTCGCCCAGTACGCGTTGGCCGCCGACCGGCTGCTGGCCGAGCTCGGCGAGCTCAACGATCCGTGGCAGCCCGCCGTGCTCCGGCTGATCGGCGCGGTCGGCGAGGCCGGTCGCCGGTGGGATCTCCCGGTCGGGGTGTGCGGCGAGGCCGCCGCGGACCCCGCTCTCGCGCCGGTGCTCGTGGGCCTCGGCGTCACCTCGCTGTCGATGACGCCGCGGGCGCTCGGTCGCGTCGCCGCCGCGCTCGCCGCTGTCACCGAGGCCCAGTGCGTGGCCGCAGCGAAGGCCGTGCTGACGGCGGCGACCGCGGCGGACACCCGCGCGGCGGCCTCCGAGGCCCTCGCCGCGGGAATCGCCGCGGGAATCGCCGCGGGAACAGCCGCGGGAACGGCCGACGGGCCGG